>CAMBEY010000251.1 GCA_945865705.1 Candidatus Sulfopaludibacter sp. SbA3 | reverse complement strand
CCGCTCGGAATGACAAATCTGCTCAGGAGCGCGAACCATAATACCAACGGTGAATCCGATTCGGCGAGACGCCGCAGCGGTAAGCCAACTGGCAGCACTGATTGATGAGCGTAGTTCGGAGAACACCGAGCCGCTCCCAGCGGCGCGCGGAGGTGAGCACGCTGCCGCGAGCGAGGCCAACGCGGCCGCAGCGGCGCAACCGACGCATGAGTTCGTAGTCCTCCATGATGGGCAGATCGGGATATCCGCCGACTGCGCGAAACTGTTTTGCGGAAATGAAGATGGCCTGGTCGCCAAAGGGAAGCTGCCGCGAGGCTGAACGAAAATTGGCCAGCCAAGCGATGACGCGGAGCGCGAAGCGTGGCGAGTCGATACTTAAGCGGAACGCCCCCGCGACCACCTTGGGCAGAGCCAGCACGCGCCGGACTTCGGAGGCGTAGCGCTCGGGCAATGTGGTGTCGGCGTGGAGGAAGAGTAGAATTTCGCCAGTGGCCGATGCGGCACCCGCGTTCATCTGCGTAGCGCGACAGGATGGTGATGAGACCACGCGCCAGCCGCGCTCGCGGGCAATGGCGACGGTCGCGTCCGTGCTGCCGCCATCTGCCAGGATCACTTCGTAAACTTCCGGGGGGAGACGGCCAGGGAGAAGACCGCGCAATGTGGCGGCTTCATTCAGCGCGGGAATGATGATGGAGATGCGCCCCGGCATCTCGGCGACCGGCACGTCGCGCGCATGCTTATTGTTCAGACTGGACAGCGCGGTTAATCCAGCGGACATGGTCGTGGCTTTCTTAACAGAGCCGCGACCGTGAGGGAGCGGGGGGCGGCGTTGGCGGCATCAGCGGTAAAGATCAAAACCACCCCCCGCTCCCTTACGGTCGCGGCTCTGTTACGCGATTATTCACGCAATTATTTTGTGGAGGGCTGGAGCAGCGCGCCAGCGATGAAGCTCCACATCTGGTCGGCGACTTCGGAGGCGGAGAGGCGGCCCTCGGGCGAAAACCAGCCCGCCGTGGCCGTACACATGGTGAGAATGGCGTTGCGCACGACGCCGCTCGGCTGCGCCTGGAAAATTCCCTGGCGGTGCCCTTCCTTCAGGATGGAATCGAACATGCGGTCGTAGTCTTCGCGCAGCTTGAGAATCGTCTTGAGATTATCGGGTTCAAGCGAGCGCAGCTCCGAGTGGCTGACAAAAGCCTCTTCGCGCTTCTGGGTGTGGAACAGGACGTGCCAGCGCACGGCATCCTCAAACTGCGCGGCAGGCAACTTGCCGGATTGCGTGATCCGGCGCAGGCCTTCGAGCAGGTCCGTGGCGGTGCGCCGCATCAGGTCGAAGAGAATATCTTGTTTGCTGGGGAAGTGGTAATAGATGCTGGCGGCTTTGATCTCAAGGCGCGCGGCGATCTGCCGCATGGTCATTCCCGAATAGCCGAATTGAAAAAGAAGATCGCAACCGACAGCGCGAATCTGATCGAGGCGCGTCGCGTCGGCGCGGATGACCAGCTTGGCTGCATGAGGACGAGGGCGGGTGGCGGGCAGCAGCGTGCCTGCCCGAAATGCCAGTCCTCCCTCAGTGCCTTTCGGCATGACCTCAATGCCCTTCTGCATTACTGGTTCCCTAACCGACGGCTTCGGTGTGGTCAATTACAGCCCGGTTTAGAGATAGTGACGGCCCTTGAGCGGATCAGGCTCCTGCAAGCCGAACTGCGTGATCACCTTTTGCATTTCGGCGCGATACTCATTGCGAGCATTCTCATTGGAGCGGCGCTTGATGCCCCAGTTGAGATATTTCTCGCTGGTCTTGGAGCCGGTTACGCCGAACATGTCCAGCGCGCGGGGGTACATGCGATCGACCGACTGCTGCACTTCCGCGCGGCCCTCGTCGCTCTGGCACAGCGTATCGAGAATGCGCAGGCCGTGCGCGATGTGCTGCGCCTCTTCTTTCAGAATCTGCGGAATGATCTTGGCCATCGGCAGATACGAACACTCGGCGAAATCGCTGAGATGATAGCCACCCACGCGGTCGATGAAGGCGCCGAAGACGCCCATGTCGGCCCAGGTTTCCAGCGGCATACGGAAAATTTCCAGCATACGCTTCTCGCGGCCATTGCGGATCTGAAAGTTCAGGTCCACATTCAGATCGGCCATGATCTTGACGAACTTGCGGTGATGATCAAACTCTTCCGCCGCGGTCTTCGCCAGCATCATCTGATCTTCCGCGGTGGGCGCGGCCAGAATCCACTTCTCGACATAAAGGTGCGGGCCGCCCAGTTCGGAGTCGGACTGGATGGTCATGACCTTCAGGAACAGGTCCTTGTATTCCTGCGGAGCCTTCTGGAATTCCGCGGGTGTTGCAAATTTGTCTGTAAACGGTGCCATGTGTAGTCTCCCTTTCTGGTATCTTGCGTTGGTTAATTCTTGAGTGCGATCAAACTTGAATTGCTTTCTGAAAACTTTCCCGTTCGCTTGCAAACTTATTTCGGCTTCACGCGTGTCCACTTGGCGATGAACTTCACGCCGGCCTTCTTGAGCAACTGGTGCATGGGATCACGCTGCTCGGTGGTCGCGCACAACTCGCGCAGGCGCTTCTCGGACTCGTTGGTTACCACGGTGGCTTCCACATGCACCACGTGAATCGGCTTGCTGACTTTGTTCAGACCCCAGATGCCGCTCGGGTCAAACTCGGCCCACACCGTAAACTTCCAACTCTTGAGATCGAACTCGGAGGTGTGCGCCACAAAATTTCCGGTAACGTTCAGCGACCCGGCATAAGCGGCCATCAGCGCCTCCAGCGGCATCACGCCGCGATCGTTGCCGCCGAGCAGCTCCGGCATGTCCAGCGTGAGCGACTTCTTCGCCGCGTTCACCACCGGACGACCCGGCTCGGTGGACGCCGCCTTCACCACCACGCAGTGCGGGGACTGCATCTCCGCCACAACGCGTAAACCTGTTTGAGCCATC
The DNA here is from genome assembly GCA_945865705.1 of Candidatus Sulfopaludibacter sp. SbA3. Classification (GTDB taxonomy): domain Bacteria; phylum Acidobacteriota; class Terriglobia; order 2-12-FULL-54-10; family 2-12-FULL-54-10; genus SHUM01. The sequence goes on along the minus strand of CAMBEY010000251.1, from coordinate 1,374 downwards.
CCTCTGATGCGTACCATAAATGAAGTCTAACAAACGTTAGACAGTCTGTCAAGAATTTTCCCACTGAGCCGCTCTTCGATAAAGCAGCGGTTCCATTTAACGATTGCCGAGCGCCTCGGAATGTTACCGCTCCTTTTCGGTCGCGGCTCGGTCAGCGACAAAAACCGGAAAAGCTTTCAAGCACCTTGGCACCTATGGGAGCGAATCTGGCACGCACTTCTGGGGAGGGTGAGCCAAGCAGGAATACCTCTTTAACATCAGCAAGTTGCATCAATATCTTAAAGCGTTCACTTACTTGTTCGTTATGCTCAATCAGTGCCGCTGAATCCAGGAAGCGCTCACTGATCCAACACTCGGTTTGGTCCTCGGTCAGATACCACTCATAGCTCTGGGTGCGTGGCTCGGTGGCCAGCGTGTCGGCAGTCAGTTCTTCGGCCAGCTTCTTGAAGGCATGGAGTTGACCCGGATTGATCTTGAAAAGGATAAAAAGTCGAACAGCAGTATCAGCCATATTTTTCCCAACGGCGGCTACGCCGGTCCACAACAGAGGTTACTCCAAAATCCGTTCCCAAGTGATGGCGTACTCGACGACGCCGGCGGGCAGCGGCGGGGCGGCGCGCAGGATCAGACGTGTGCCGTTTTCTGATTCGGCAAACGTATAAAAACGTTGCAGCGTTTTCCCCACGCGGTTGGGCGACGGCTCCAGATCGACGTGATGCAGGACGTAGCCCTCCGCGGCATTTTCTCCCGGATGAACTTCGTAGCGGCCACCGTAAGCGAGGAAGCCCTTGGTCGCCTCGCGCAGTTCAGGCTCGGTGGGATGCGCGTCAAAGGCCCAGGGCGCGCGGTTGGGGTCCATGATGAAGACCATCATGCGCCCCTGCGGCGTGTAGATAATATTGCCCACGCCATGCAGCCCGTAGCCGGGATTGGGGCGCGTCGAGCCGTCGGCGAGCGTCTGCACGGAGGAGACGAAGCGCCACGCTCCGTGAAAAAAACAAGCCGCTTCTTCATTTGTCATGGGAGGCATCGTATTGGTACCCCGTGCATACTGTGCTGCGTGTTTGCCTCTAATGCCGCCACTGAAATCATAATGAGGCCGCAGCGTATCGTCATCGAACGGAATGGATTCTTGCGGTAATTTACGTTTTACAGTCATATCCTAAGTTTACTTCTTGTACTCCAGGCCGTAGGCGTTGGCCATCACTTCAATCGGGTGGATCACCTTGCGTCCGGTGGCCTGCTCGATCTGCAGCGCCGAGAGCGGGCAGTCGCTGGCGCAGCAGGCCGACTCATCCGCCGCCATGAACTTGAACAGCGGCGCGCCCATCTTCATCGACTCCTCGAAGTATTCCGTCTTCACGCTCCACGCGC
>CAMBEY010000250.1 GCA_945865705.1 Candidatus Sulfopaludibacter sp. SbA3 | reverse complement strand
GGCACGTCACGCAGACCTTGCAGAATGCGCTGCGCCTGAATCGCGCCGGGCACGGCTACATTTTCTCCGGAATGCGCGGCTGCGGCAAGACCACCATGGCGCGCCTGATGGCCAAGGCGCTGAATTGCCATCGCGCCATCATTGAGGGCCAGCCGCCCGAGCCGTGCGGCGAGTGCCCGTCCTGCACGGAGATCGCCGCGGGTCGCGCCGTGGATGTGATCGAGATTGACGCGGCCTCCAATCGCGGCATCGACGCCGTGCGCGAGTTGCGCGACAACGCGCGATACGCCCCGGCTCGCGACAAGCACAAAGTCTTCATTATCGACGAAGCACACCAGATCACCACGGAGGGCTTCAATGCCCTGCTCAAGACGCTCGAAGAGCCGCCCGCCCATGTGATCTTCATCCTGGCTACCACCGAGTTGCACGATCTGCCGGAGACCATCCTCTCGCGCTGCCAGCATTTTGCCTTTCACGCCGGCAGCTTCGCGGAGATTCTCGGACATCTCGGCACCATATGCGCTGCGGAAAAAGTGGAAGCAGATGGGCAGGCTCTGGCGGCGATTGCAGCTTCAGCGGGCGGCAGCCTGCGCGACGCGCTGTCGCGACTTGAACAAGCTATCGCCGCATTTGGAGCCAACCTCAAAGGTGACGCTGTACTTCGACTGCTCGGCGCGGTGCCGGCGCAGATGGTGGAGGAAGTCTTCGCGGCGGTGCGCGCACAGTCGCGAGAGAACTTGCTCCAGGTTATTGCGCAACTCGTCGACGAAGGCTATCAGCTCCCGCATTTTTCATCGCAGCTCGTTCGGGCAGTGCGCAACATGCTGGTAGCCAAGCTGGCCGGGCCTGCGCCGCATTTGCTGGAGACATCGCCGGAGGAGTGCCAGCGTCTCGCTGATCTTGCCGCGGAGTTCTCCGAGGAAGACTTGATGCGCTTCCTCGACATCCTGCTGCAACTACACCAACAGCTTCGTCATGCGGTTGAGCCGCGCTTCGCTATGGAGCTGGGCCTGTTGAAATTGGTAGACGCCGAGCGGTTGGTCGCTCTGGAAGAGTTGATCGCGCGACTGGACGGAGTGGCTCCCGGGCCTTCTTTTCCCAAGCCGCCGTCGCCAAGCCCGTCAGGTCCTCCATCTACGCGGCCATCGGGTGGTGCGCCGCCGAGTGCTCCACGCACTCCAGCCGCCAGCCCGTTCGAGCAGGACACACTTCGCAAGCGGCAGAGTTCTGAGGCAGTGGATGAGTCGCCTGCCTCCTCCGCGCCGACTACTCTCAGGATGAGTTCTGCTCCCGCACAATCCTCAGAGCCAGCCGCAGGAACGACGGCGGAGGATTGGAAGGGCGCTGTGCTGCAGGAGCTGGAAGAGAAAAATAAGTTGATGCTGTCCTCAATGCTTGCCGACGCCGATTGGGTGCTGGCGCAAAATGAGGTGCGCATCCACACCGCCAGCGCGGGTATGGCTTCCGTAATTCCAGAGGCAGATCGCAAGCTGCTCGAGCAGCTGTTGGCAAAAGCAGTGGGACGGACCGTGAAACTGAGTTTCGTCGTCGCCGCCAAGACGGCGCGGGAGCTCGCCGCGTCAATGTCCAGCGCGGCACCCACTCCGGGAAAGCAGCCACCGCGAACGACCGGCAAGGCCGGCGCAGTCGATCCGGAGACGGAGGCGCGAGTCCACCAGGACCCAGAGATTAAAGAGTTTGAGAGCGTGTTCGGCAAGCCTGTTACGGGCATTCGCCGCCTGCGCGGATAACGCCGAAACGAGCAAGGAGTAATACAGTGTTTAATCCCCAGCAGATGCTTGGCCAGTTGAAAAAGATGCAGGAAGACATGCAACAGAAGATGGAGACCCTGCGCGCGCAGGGCTCGGCTGGCGGGGGAATGGTATTAGTGGATGTCAACGGTTCCAAGCGCGTGCTCAAGGTAACCATCGATCCGCAGGTGGCTAAGGACAATGATCTTGAGATGCTGCAAGACCTGATCCAGGCGGCGGTAAATGATGCCTTGCGCAAGGTGGACGATGCCTTGAAGCAGCAGCTCGGCGGACTAGCCGGGGCTCTCTCTGGGAGTCTTCCTGGCGGGTTGAAAATTCCTGGGCTGTTCGAGTAGGAAGAGCAGAAGTCAGAAGTTAGAGGAAGATACTGGAAGACAGGACAATTTTTGACTCCTGTCTTCTGTCTCCTGTTCTTCTCTTATGAAAAGAGCCGCTCACTATGCCAGAATATGCCAAGCCAATGGCCAAATTGATTGACGAGTTGAAGCGCCTGCCCGGCGTGGGTTCGAAGTCGGCGCAGCGCATGGCGTTTCATCTGCTGAAGGTGGAAGATGGCGAGGCCGACCGGCTGGCCGACGCCATTCGTGAATTGAAATCGTCGATCCGCTTGTGCGAGATTTGCAACAACATCACCGAGGCGAGTCCGTGCGGGATTTGCAATGATGCCTCGCGCGACCCGCACCTGCTCTGCGTGGTGGAGGATTCCGCCAACATCGTGGCCATCGAGCAGACCGGGCGCTACCGCGGCGGCTATCACGTACTGATGGGCGTGCTCTCACCGCTGCACGGCGTGGGCCCGGACCAGTTGCGCATCGAAGGGCTGGTTGAGCGCGTGAAGCAGGGTGGAATTCAAGAAGTGGTGATGGCCACCAACCCGACCTCGGAAGGCGAAGCCACCGCCATGTTTCTGGCGAAACTCCTGAAACCGCTGGGCGCGCGCATCACGCGCATCGCCACCGGCGTCCCCGTCGGCAGTGAGCTCGAATACGTCGACCGCGCCACCATGGCTCGCGCCATGGACGGCCGCAAGGAATACTAAGAATCAACCCAAACCGGCTGAGGACTCTGGAGAGATCGGACTGGGAAGTGATCTTCCGCTCGGCGTTCCGGCGGGGCTAGTCTTTGCTGGTGCTTGCGCGCTGGGGGCGTAGTAGCCGGTGCGGGCGCGCACGTTCAGCTTGCCGCGCTTGGGGGACTTGATCTGGATCTCGACGCGGCGGAACGATCCGTCCTTGGCTACATTAGTGGGTGTGTAGGCCAGCACGTATTGGTTGCGAATATCGTCGGCGATGATGCTGGCCATCTGGTCGACTTCTGCCGGATTCTTGGGGAAGAACGCGGTGCCGCCGCTGGCTTTCGAGATGGCTTCCAGCGCGCGCTTGGCGCGGCGGGCGGCGCGCTTGTCATCCGAGCCGAGCAGCGCCGCAGTGTAGATCATCACATTCGCGCGATTCACTTTCTGGACAAGTTGCTCGAGTGTGCCCTTGCTGGCGTTATCTTCGCCATCCGTAACGGCGATGACCACGCGCTTATCGAGCGTAGCCTTCTCCTTCATATGATCGAGCGACATGTCGATGGCATCATAGAAGGCCGTGCCGCCGCGGGCGTCGATCTTCTCTAGCGCCTCCTCCAGCAGAATCAGATTCCCCGTGAAGTCGGCGTCAAGGAAGGACTCTTCATTAAAGTTGACGATGAAGACTTCGTCGAGCGGGTTGCTGCTCTTGACGAACTTCAGCGCCGCGGAGTTTACTCCCTTGCGCTTGTCGCGCATGCTGCCGCTGTTGTCCACCAGGATGCCCACGGAGACTGGAATATCCTCGCGCTTAAAGACCTTCAACGTTTGCTCGACTTTGTTCTCGAAAACGCGGAATTCGTTCTGCTTGAGGTCGGCAACCGGCTTGCCATTCTTGTCCGTAACGGTGGCGTGCAACACCACCAGTTCCGCCTCCACGCTGATGACGTAGTCGTCAACCTCTTCCTTGGCCGTTTTTCCCGTTACCGGGACATCTACTACCACCGTAGAAGATTCATTCGCAGAGGATGTCGGGGGGATGGGCTGTGATTGCCCTGCGGCAGTAGGAGGCGATCCGGACGGAGTCAGGCTGAAGCAGAGAAATGAAACGATGAGAAGTACGAATCGTCTGAGCCGACTCATAAGGGCCCTCGCGCGACATGACCATGAATGCTTAATTTCTCGTCAAGTCGAAAGGAGCGGGAGCGGTGGCTCCGGATTACTCCTGAGGCCCATAATAACCAGCTTTATTGAAAAGCTGCAATGGGGGCAACCCGCGAGGCGGCTTCAACTGCACTTGAATCTTGCGCCATTTGCCGTCGCGCGTGTCATTGGTGGGAGTGTAGCCCAGCACGTAAAGGTTGCGCAACTCGCGCCCGATCTTGCGGGCAATGTCGGGCAGATCATTGGGATTCTCGACAGGAAACTGCCGACCGCCGGTCATCTCCGCGATCTCCGTCAGCAGGCCGGGACCGGCCAGTTCCTCCGGCGTGCGGTTGCGGCTCGAGTATGGCTCGAAGATTCCGACGGCGTAAATCTGCACATCCGACTC
>CAMBEY010000249.1 GCA_945865705.1 Candidatus Sulfopaludibacter sp. SbA3 | reverse complement strand
GTCTTTTATGGGTAACCAAGTATGGTAGCCAGGGTGAGCGCAATTCTCGCCGTGGTCTGGCGATGCCACAGGAAGCCCCACGGCCAGAATTGCGCTCACCGTGGCTACCAGAGCGAGCTGGCTATACGGGTCAACAGGTAAGCGTCCTTGGGAACCGTGGGAACTGGGGACCAAACATTCCATATGAGAAACTCACCGGCAAAAATTCCCAATGCGCGTGATCGCGATGAGTTCTACATGCGCATGGCGATGGAGCAGGCACGTCGCGCCGCCGTCGCGGGCGAAGTGCCAGTGGGCGCAATCGTCATCATGACTACGAAACTCGGCGACGAAATCATCGGGCGCGGGCGCAACCGGCCTATCGGCGCGGGCGACCCCACGGCTCACGCTGAAATCGTTGCGTTGCGCGCGGCGGCGCGGCGCGCGGGAAACTATCGTCTGCCGGGCGCCACGCTCTACGTAACCGTCGAGCCTTGCGCGATGTGCGCCGGGGCGCTGGTGCAGGCGCGGATCACGCGGCTGGTCTACGGCTGCGATGACCCCAAAGCCGGTGGCGTTCGCTCGCTTTATCGCATTGCCGACGACGCGCGTCTGAACCACCGCATCGCGATCTCCCGTGGCGTTCTGGACGAAGAGTGCGCCGCGCTGCTGCGCCAGTTCTTCAAAGTGCGGCGCAAAAGCGGCAAGGGAATTGCGGCGCAGTAGGCGAAAAGTTCGGGGCTGAGGTTGACAGGCTTGTAGCAGCCTCCTAAACTTGCGGAGAATCGATCAAAATCGTAAGACGTATAACCTCTTATGAATTACTCTCTACATGTTATGAAATACTCGCTACAGGCGATCCGCCTGGCCATTCTATCTGGTTCCCTACTGGCGACTCAGCGCGTTTACGCCCAGATCATCAACACGGTTGCGGGCAATCCCCTGATCGACAATCGATCGGCCCTGCAAACTCCCTTGATTCGCCCGGAAGGCGTGGCCATCGATGCGCAGGGTAACGTATACGTCGCTGACTACGGCAACTTCGTGATTCGCAAGATCGCGGCATCCACCGGCGTCAGTACCATTGCCGCCGGAGGTGGCAGCACCTTTGATGACGCGCTGCCGATTCCCGCCCGCAGCGCCGCGCTGGGTCTGCCCGGAGCGCTGGCCATCGACGCCGACGGGAGCGTCTATTTTTCCGATGTCACGCTTTCCCGCGTGCGCAAGATCACGCCGAGCGGCACGGTTACCAACGTCGCGGGTTCAGGGCAGTTTGATTACTCGGGCGACGGCGGCAGAGCGGTTCTCGCTGATCTGTTTGCGCCGACCGGGCTGGCCATTGACCGCGCGCGCAATGTGCTGTACATCGCCGATACGGGCAACCGCGTGATCCGCCGCATCGACCTGCGCAGCGGCGTGATCGAGACCGTGGCCGGCAACGGCAATATCGGCTACACCGGCGACGGTGGTCCCGCGCGACAAGCCAGTTTTACTCTTCCCTGGGGCCTGGCCGTGGACCCGGCCGGCAATCTCTTCATCACTGACAATCTGTATGACCCGTTCGCGCAGACCAGTTTCGCCGTGGTGCGCAAAGTGGACGTCAACGGCATCATCACCACCGAAGTTCCCCGGCAGGCGGGCCTGGTGTTGTCGAAATCTGTGGCGATAAACGCGGCGGGACAGTTGCATGTGGCGGACTCCTATTTTTACGACAGCGGCATTTTTCGCGTAGGACCGGGCGGCACGCTCACGCGCATCGCCGGTGGCGCCGATCTCTCTGGTTTTTCGCAGGACGATATTTTAGCCACGGCCGATCATATGCCGGGTATCAACAACTTCACTTTCGATGCCGCGGGGAACCTGTTCATCACCATTGATGGCTTGGGAATGGTGCGCCGCGTGGACGCCGCCACGCAACGCGTGCGGACCTTCGCTGGAACTTTGGGAGTACTGGATGGCGGTCCCGCGCTGGACGGCGCGCTTTCATACCCCACCAGCATTGCCTTCGCGCCGGGCGGGGAATACTACATCACGGACATCAATCATCACCGCATCCGCCGCGTCAGCGCGGGAGGCGTCATTTCGACGGTGGCGGGAAACGGTCTGCCCATTGCGGTCCAGGATGGCTCTGTGGCGGCGACTTCCAGCCTCGATTCTCCATTTACGGTATCGGTTGATCGCGACGGCAATCTGCTTTTTACGGAAGCCTACAGCTTTGTCCGCAAGTTGAACTTGTCCACTGGCCGGATCACCACCATCGCGGGCCAGCTTTACCAGCGCGATTACAGCGGCGATGGTGGACCCGCCACCGCGGCGACATTCGATAGTCCCTACATGGCCCTGGGGGACGCAGCGGGAAATGTCTACATTTCTGATCGGGAAAATCACTGCATCCGCCGCGTTAATTCGGGCGGCATCGTCACTCGGATTGCCGGCCAGTGCAGGCAGCCGGGTTACTCCGGCGATGGCGGCTCCGCTCTGCAAGCGCAGATGGATCGGCCGGAAGGGCTGGCCTTCGATGCCGCCGGAAATCTACTGATCGCTGACAGCGGCAACTCGGTTGTGCGCCGCCTGAATCTTTCCACTGGGGTCATCAGCCGCGTGGCGGGAGTCGGAAAATCCTGGGGCCACACGGGCGATCTGGGATCGCCGCTTGATGCGCAACTGGGCACTCCCTCCGGGCTGGCCGTGGATCGCATTGGCAACATTTTCGTATCCGATGAAGGGAATCATTCGGTGCGCGTGGTGCGCGGGAACGTGATCGACACCGTCGCGGGTTTTGGACTCCCAGCCTTCTACGGCGACGGGCTGGAAGCGCGTTTCGCTTTTCTCAACACACCTGAAGCCGTGGCCGTGGACGCGGCGGGCAACATCTTCATCGCCGACTCCAACAACAATCGCATCCGGCGCATTCTGTTATCCACGGGCAGGCCCGCATCGCTTCGAGTGAGCCGAACCTCCATGGCCTTTCGCGTTCAACAGGGCGCCGCCACCTACCCGGAGGTTCTGGCCATCCAGAATTCAGGCTCCGGAATCCTGACCTGGAGCATGGATGCCACGACCGGCACCGGAGGCCGCTGGATCAGGCTGTCCGCCACCGCCGGTTCCGCTCCTTCATTTGTATTGGTAACCGCGGACCCCACCGGCCTCACTCCGGGATCGTATCAGGCCACGCTGACAGTCCGCTCGACGGAGAATCCAGCCGGCACAGTGACCATCCCCGTATCGCTGGTGGTGGACCCGCCGAGCGAGGCGCGGCTCTCGCTCTCCACCGGCTCGCTGGCTTTTGAAGCCGCGCAGGGAAGTTCGTCTTTGGGTGATTCTCGAATACTCTCCGTGTCCAACACCGGCGGCGGCGACTTGATCTGGCGCGCTGAAATTGTTCTCGCGCGCGGCAGCGGCTGGCTGAATCTTTCGCAGAGTTCCGGGACGGCCCGGCCCGACCGGCCCAATGACATTGCCGTCTCCGTGAACCCCGTCGGGCTGGGGACGGGATTCTATCTGGGACTCATCACGGTTACGCACGCGAGCAGCGGCGTTACGGCGACGGTGTTGGTCTCCCTCCAGGTATCGCCGCCGGCGGGACGCATCCTGCTCAGCACGGACAGCATGACGTTCACCGCGGTCCAGGGATCGAACTTCATCCCTTCTCAGTCGTTGCGCGTTCTCAATGAGGGGCAGGGACGGATGCAGTGGCAATTGCGCGCGCGAACCGAGCAGGGTAGTTGGCTGAAGCTCTCCACGCTCAGCGGCGAGAGCGACAGCGCGCGACCGGCGAACTCGCCCGAAGCAGCCGTTGAAGTTGATCCGGGGGATCTGCCGCCCGGACTCTATGGCGGGTTGCTGCTGGTGGATGCCGCCGATGCGCGCAACAGTCCGCAGGTGGTCAGCGTGCTGCTGCGCGTCCTGCCGGCGGGATCGTTGCCCATTCCCACCGTGTCGCCTACCGGGGTGATTCTCTCCGGCACAGTGGGCAGCGCACCACAACGGCAATCTGTTGCACTGCAGACCACCGGCGGCGCGCCACTCACCTACTCCGCGGGCGCAGCCACCTCCGATGGCGCCGGCTGGCTGACCGTCAGTCCCGCGCAGGGATCATTGCTGAGTTCCGCCGAGCTCTCCCGCCTGCAAATTCAGGCCGCTCCCGGTACGCTTGCGGCGGGCATCTACCGCGGCTCCGTCAACCTTACGTTTGGCGATGGACGAAGCAGTGAAGTCGCGGTGGTCATGGTGCTGCGCGCGGCGGCCTCGGCGAGCGCCGCGCGCGAGCAGGTTGCGGAACGCCGCCGCGCTGACTCCGGCGATGAGCGCGCCACCAGCCATTGCGTGCCCACGCGCCAGGTGATTGTCAGCACGCGGCTGGGCAACAGCTTCTCGATT
>CAMBEY010000248.1 GCA_945865705.1 Candidatus Sulfopaludibacter sp. SbA3 | reverse complement strand
GCGATGTTGCACCGGGCGATGAAGCGCCGGGCGCGATGGCGGCATACGAAGCGCCGGGCCCGCCCGAGGCATACAGAGTTACAAAAGCGCCGGCGTGGCGAGTCAGGCGCGGAGTGAGTGAATCGGCTGAGGGCGCGGGTTCGGGCTGGCCGTGCAGGCGGCGCTCAATGGATTCACGCGCGAGCGCGAGCAGCAGGGAGCGTTCTTCAACGCTGAGGGGAGGCATCGCGGGGCGCCTGTTCGGAGACCTGGCCGGAGAATTGTTCGGAGAGGCGATCGGGGAGCGAGCGGCCATGATCGGCCAATACCGCCATCGCGGGCGGCGGGGTGATGGGCGTTTCCCGCGTTTTGGACAGCGAGAAAATGGAATCAGCGGGGGCGTCGCCGGCCTGCTGCCAGAAGTTGCGCAGGTACTGATAGCCGGAGAGCAGCGCCAGGGCCATGGCCAGCCACAGCGCCAGATTGCCGACAATGGCCGCCAGCTCGTAACGCTCGCCGAAGATCAGCGCGGTGATGGCGAAAACCTGCACGGCCATCTTGGCCTTGCCCACATCGTTGACGCGGACGGTGAAGCCGCGCATCAGGGCGATGTTGCGCAGGCCGGTTACCGCCACTTCGCGGGTGATGATGACGGCGACAATCCAGGCCGGGGCGAGCTGCATCTCCACCAGAGCGATGAAGGCGGCGGCGACCAGCAGCTTGTCGGCGATGGGATCGAGCCACGCGCCAAACGCGGTGATCTGGCCGCGACGACGCGCAAGGTAGCCGTCCAGCCAGTCGGTGAAGGCCGCCGAGAGGAAGATGGCGACGCCGATAAACTCCCAGTTGGGGTAGCGCGTCCACAGGACCACCACCAGCACAGGAACCAGAAAGATGCGGAGAACGGTAAGTGAATTAGGAAGATTCATTCGAGCCTTGTCGTGTTGCGCGAAACCATTTCCCAGCGGCGGTTCCCGGCAACGTCCGCCACGCCGCCGATGTTCACTATAGCCAACGGGAGCGGGCGCGGTCAACCAGATTATGTGGCGGAGGCGGGAGCCAATCGTGGACGATCCGAATACGGCAAGAAATGACGCAGCCGTTACGGCGCTGGTGCCACAGCGGGAGCGGGTGGGGCAGCGGGTGGAGCCGCGCGCTCCGCGAAATACATCATGCCGCGAAACTCAATTATGATTGTTGTTAACTGGGCGCGCATCGCCGTCCAGCGCTCGATGGCGATGGCGCTGGTCTCCGTGGAAATTTTCGCGTTTAGAATTTCTTCGGCCAGGCCCATGCCCGTAAGAATATCGGTAAGACGCTGAACTTCAGTGGGTGGAGGAGGCTCACTGGCGGGCGATTCCGCGGGAGCCTGGCCGGTGCCCGGCGAATCCGCCGCCGAAGATGCGGCGGTCGCAGCGGCGGGAGCCGCGGGTGGCGCTTCCACGGCGGGAGCGATATCTTCATTGGTGAAGACGCGGCGCTGCGCGGAGGCCGGAGCGGCCGCCAGCATCCCGCAGAGCAGCAGCAACGCCGTCACAACTTTCCCCCCAGCGCAGCAGGAAAACGGTTTTCTCTCAGACATCCTGCCATGCAAAGCCAGCGACCGCATAGGCTCCTCCTTGCCAAAATAAAATTAATTCACAAACTCCGGGCGCGGCGCAAAGCAACGCGCGGGAAACCACAAAGCAATGATAACAAAAAAAGGCGCGGGCTGAGGGTCAGCGCCGCGCCTTCCGAGTATCTAAATAGATTCCAGCCGCGGTTAGAACTTCTTCCAGGTGAATTTCTCCAGCATCCACGGGCCTGGTCTGCGCTTTCCAGCATCCAGGGCGCGATCGTAGTGGATGGCGCCGGTGCCGGTCCAATCCACCGATTTGCCAATAATAGACCCGTAGAAAGAGGGGTTGCCCACTGATCGGATAAGGGCGTTGGGAGCATACACGGTAGCAGCGAAGTCTCCGCCGTTGCCCTTCAACCCCAGCGTGCCGGTGCCCGCATAATTGATCGTGAAATTCGAGGCAATCATGGTCGAGGTGTCGAAGCTGGAGCTACCGCCGGCTAAACCGTTCAGCGGGTTCGGATTGTAAGTTGCGCAGCCAGGATAATTAGGATCGCCTACGGGAAGAAAGGTATCGCAGCCAGCGAGGTTGATCGTTACAGGGCCAGTAGTCGGGACACACGCAACTCCAGCACAACCTGTATTGTGAATAAATATCCTGAGATTGTTACCCATGTCTATCTTGTTGAAATTGTATACTCCAGGGAAGAGGTGAAGCTCTCTGGGCCCCGCTGCGGTAATGTTTCCATAGGAAGCATTCGGCGGGACGAGATCCGGCGGACAGGGCGCGACCGCACAGGAGGGCATAAGTACGAATCTACCACCCAGATTCGGAAGCCCAAGCGATGATGCCGAACGACCGAGACAATTACCACCCACAGCATCGAGACCTACGCAAGTGAGCGTGTTGGGCAGGGGCTGGGCGGTATTCGGCGGAATAGGGATCGGGAATTCCGGAGGCGGGAACTCATCCGGATCGGGATCGGGCAGCTCGATTAATCCATCTTGCAGCACGGCCGGGTTATCCACGGCGGCGCCATCCACGCAGGCACCCTCTCCTTCGCGGGGAGAAGCCAACGAACCATTGATGTCCACGGAGCCTCCGACCACGTCCAACGCGCCATAGGTGCCCAGGTTGCCGCCAGAGAGCCACAATGCGCAGTTGGCGGCCGTCGGGATCAGAGCGAGGTTGCAAGGGCCTTCACCGGCGAGGACGGAGTTGGAGTTGTAGCTGTCCGTAGTCGTATTTCCACCGAACTGCAAGCCGATGGGAGCGCAGGTGTCGGAGGTCCCGAAAGCGGCGTAGCCGAACGTGGGCAGGTCGGTGCGAGCCAGGATCGCGGAGACTTCCACTTCGGCGTTCTCGACTCCCGCGATGGTACCCTTTGAGGTGATCTCCCAGCGTTGCAGCAATTGCGGCTTGACGGAAACCAGCGGGTTGATTTGCCGCATTCCCAAAAGCCTGGCGGCAGTGTCGTAATTGATGGTCTGGGTGCCGGAAATGACGCTCCCCTGCGCGGCGGCAGCATAGTTAGCCCTAACCGTAGCCGAGCCCTCCGCTACATTGGGGTAGTTCTCGGTAAAATCATCATCCAATCCGGCCACCAGAATCACGGGGTCGTTGCCTGCGGCGTCTTCCACCGGAAAGGGATTCACGTTGAATAGGTCGCGATCGGCGTTGGTAATTGGCACATGATAAAAAGCCGCGTTGGGTGGAGTGGCCGCATTGAGTGGTTTGTTCATAATGAAGTTGGCCGCCTGATTCAGGCCGGCTTCGGCCGCGTCGCGCGCCTGGGACGTGAGCTTGAAATTGTGGCTGGATAAGGTCTCCGACTGCGCTAGGAACATCATCGAGGCAGTCATCACGGATAGCACCACGATCAGAATCATGGTCAGCACCAGGGCCGCGCCTTTTTGTTTGGATGGGTACATCATTCGTCTCCTACATTAATTGCTTACGGTAATGGCAATGCTGAAAGCGTTGTAATTTCGGTCGGAGTCGGTTGAATATATTTCCTGGTCCCTGATGCGCTGGGGTCCGCCTGAGAGAACTGCCAGGCTTCAAAGATATTGCGGGGCGATACGTTCAGCAGCGCCTTGGTTTCCACCTGCGGAGCGTTGGTCTGCATATCATTGAATTCCGCCTTGGCCGTCAACGTGACGCCGACGTTCAGCGTGAAGAAAAAATTGGTGGTCACCCCGTCAACGGTTATGGGGGTCGGCTCCGTACCGGCGACTGCTGGATCCGGGTCATACAGCTGGTAGGTGAAGCAGGGGATCGCGTCCACGGGGACACCGCAAGTCTGGGTATCAGGGTCGTAATTGTTGCACAACACGTTTCTCAGCAGAATCTGCGGGGGATCCAGGGCGACCGCGTTCCAGGCCGCCCGAGTGCGCGTCAGCGTTCCCGGAGCGGCTAGAGTGCCCTGGGTGCAGGTGTAGCGGATATAAACCATTTGGCCGTCGTCATTGATGTCCCCAAACATGTGCAAATTATCCCCGTCGGAAACAGCCAGAATGCCTTCGCCGAAAGTGCCCGCAGGCCGAACCGGATCGCCAGCCGGATGGTCCCACTTAAATACGCCGTTGCCTGCATTGTATGCGACTATCTCCTGACAGTGCCCGGCCCCCACGAGAAGGCGAATACCGTCAAATAGGTATGCTGGATCGGCTACGGTCAGAGGGGACGCTACTCCGAGTCCATACTCTGGGCAGGGGAGAACCGGTGTGGTGACTCCAGCCCCCCCTACCGCAGTGGAACCGAGGGGGAGGGGAAACGAAATTCGCCCAGCCTGGGTGATCTCCTGTTGAAGCAACGAGGTAA
>CAMBEY010000247.1 GCA_945865705.1 Candidatus Sulfopaludibacter sp. SbA3 | reverse complement strand
TGCTCCCAAGCACTGCACACATATCAATAGATGCAGGACTGGCAGCTAAAGGTTTCCTGCAACGGAGGGTTCTTTCTGGGTTACACCGCTTGAATCGCCACGATGAGGGGGGTATACTCTCCATTAGTGTGGCGTCTGCAAGAGAGGATCTTGGCCATGGGTAATATCGGATTCCCGGAGATGATTGTGATTTTCGTGGTGGCCCTGCTCATTTTTGGGCCAAAGCGCTTGCCGGAGTTGGGCAAGTCCCTGGGCAAGGGCATATCGGAGTTCCGCCGTGCCTCCTCTGACCTGAAGAACACCATCGAACGCGAGATTGAGAGCGCTGAAATTCCGCAGCAGTCCATCAAGTCAGCCATTGCGGATGTGAAGCAGGCAGCGACGTCCGCAGGAAATGCCCTTACCGCCGCAGCAGAAGAAGTTCCCAAGGTCTAATGCCGGAGAATCGATGCCGACATTGGATGGCTCGTCAAACAACCCTTTAAATCCTGATCCAAATAGCAGTACTTCCAGCAGCGAAGCGAACTCTGGTTCGTTGGCGGGAGAGTCCTCGTCCGCTGTCACCGAGCAGGCCGTGGAACAAGAATTTGAAGGCTGGGACGCCGAGGCCCACGTGCTGGAGGAGTCCTCCGGCGGCGCCGGCGCACTGGGACATGGAAGCGGCGGGAGTGGAAACGGCTCAGGAAATGACCGGGAGGAGTCCGGCAGCGAACCCGAAGAGCCGGGCAAAATGACCTTCCTCGACCACCTGGAGGAGTTGCGCAGCCGCATCATCTATTCTGTAATCGCTGTAGTCGTGGGATTCTTCATCAGTTGGACATTCCGCGATGAGATCTACGCGGCGCTCGCCTGGCCCATTACCGCCACCATGCGCGACCTGGGCATGCCCGATAAGCTCGTCTACACCAACCCCACAGGGGTCTTCACGCTTTACGTGCAATTGTCATTTTTCGTGGGACTGTTCCTGGCTTCCCCATTCTTGCTTTATCAGGTTTGGGGATTCATCGCTCCAGGACTCTATGCCAAAGAGCGGCGCTACGCCTTCCCGTTCATCTTTCTCTGCACAGGTCTGTTCATTGCCGGCGCTGCCTTCGCATACTACATCGCCTTTCCATCCACTCTGTACTTCCTGCTGGATTTTTCCAAGCAGTTCCAAGCCATGATTACCGTAAACGAATACTTCAGCCTGGCCATCATGATTATTCTCGGCTTGGCGCTGGTCTTCGAGCTGCCGATGCTAATCCTTTTTCTCACGCTGCTTCGAGTGGTTACGCCGGGGTTTCTGTTGCGTAATTTCCGCTACGCCCTGTTGCTGATCTTCCTGGTATCCGCGATCATTACTCCCACCCCAGATGTCCCGACGATGATGCTCTTCGCCGCGCCCCTGACGGGGTTATACTTCCTGGGCATCGGCATGTCCTACATAGTCGTCCGGCTACGCAAACAGCGCGAGGAAATGAGCTAGGGCATGACCCACAAATCACAGCCCCCCAGGTCCAGGAACAATCATTTCTCCAGGCCAATCGCCTGGATGGTTGCCGCTGCGGGGATTGCTGTGTTAGTCGGCTGGGGTGCGTTGTCGGTGGCGCAGAATGACACCCTCGGCAAGTCGGCCATGGCGCACACGGAAAAGCTGGTCGGCTTCGGGCCGCGACCCTCTGGTTCCGACGCCCATCAGCAGATGCAGCAGTACATCATCTCCAGCTTGAAGTCCGCGGGCGTGGCGGTCGAGAGCAATTCCTTCACCGCCGACTCATCAATCGGTCCACTGCCCATGAACAACATCATTGGCCGCATCCCCGGTCGCACGGACCGGATATTCGTCATCGCCTCGCACTACGACACCAAACGCACGAAGGACTTCTCATTCGTGGGCGCCAATGACGGCGGATCGAGCAGCGGCCTGCTGCTGGCGCTGGCGCCGTTGTTGGCCAGAAAATCTTTCAGCCACGAGGTCCGCCTTGTATTCTTCGATGGCGAAGAATCCATCCCCTGGGATTGGGACGAGGACGAAGCGCTGATTGGCAGCCGCCATCTAGCGGCGCGCTGGAAGGCCGACGGCACGGCCAAGCGCATCGGCGCATTTATCCTTCTGGATTTGATCGGCGACGCCGACCTCGACATCGTCAAGGAGTCCAGCTCCACGGGCTGGCTGAGTGATCAAGTCTGGGCAGCCGCCAAGAGCCTTGGCCACTCGAAGCACTTTACGCAAAACAAATTTCCCATTGAGGATGATCACCAGCCATTCCTCGATATCGGCGTCCCCTCCGTTGATCTGATCGACTTCAGCTATGGCCCCAACCATGAGTACTGGCACACCGCGAAAGATACACTCGACAAGCTCAGCCCGCGCAGCCTGCAGGTGGTCGGTGAAGTGGTGCTGGACACTCTGACTACCCTCGATGTGAAAAAGTAATTCTCGCCTTCGATCTACCCGGCTATTCGCGCCCCCATCCCATGCGATAATAGTCAAATGGACAAGGGAATTTCATCGGCTTCTTCGCAGATATCCGTCCATGTGCCGGGAGCCTCTTACACCATTCGCATTGAAGAAGGCTTGATTGGCCGCGCCGGCGTGGCCATGGGGACGCTGACGCAGCGCCGAAAAATATTCATCCTGGCCGATGAAACTGTTTGGCAGTTGTGGGGCAAGGCGCTGCTGAATGGCCTGAAGCCGCTGGAGCCGGACGTGATCCGCATCCCCTCAGGAGAGCGGCACAAGCGGCTGTCAACGGTAGAGAAGATTCTCGAACAGCTTGCCGCGCTAGGCGCGGAGCGCTCCAGCCTACTGCTCGCCTTCGGCGGCGGCGTGACCGGCGACATGGGCGGCTTCGCCGCGTCGATCTATCTGCGTGGCATCGACTGCGTGCAGATTCCTACCACCATGTTGGCCATGGTCGATAGCTCCATCGGCGGCAAGACGGGGGCGAATCTCGAAATCGGCAAGAATCTCGTCGGCACTTTCTACCAACCTAAGATGGTCCTTTGTGATCCTCTGGTGCTGCGCACTCTGCCCGAACGCGAGCTGCGCGCGGGTCTATTTGAAGCAGTGAAGACCGCAGTGATCGGCGATCCTGCCCTATTTGAATTCTTGCAGGTCGCGCGGGTGAGCGTGATGGGTGGCAATCCCGCCGCGCTGCGCCACGTGATTCACGCCTGCGCCGGGTTTAAGGGCCGCATCGTCAGCCAGGATGAAAAAGAGGGCGACCTGCGTCGCGTCCTGAATTTCGGGCACACCGTGGGGCATGCCATCGAAGCAGCCACCGGGTATAAGCGATTCTTGCACGGTGAAGCCGTAGGTTGGGGAATGCTGGCGGCCACAAAATTGGCCGTGGATGAAAAACTGCTAACGGAATCCGCAGCCAGGCGCATCTCCGCGTTGATTACGTCCTACGGTCCGGTTCCCTCACTTGGTCGCATCTCGATGGAAGCCATTGAACGCAGCCTCGGAGTGGACAAAAAAGTCCGCGACGGAAAAATTCACTTCGTCTTGCCGCGCTGCATCGGTGAAGTCGTGGTGGTGGGCGGAATCCCCGCCATCAAAGCGATCCACGCGCTGGAATCCGTTATGGTAACCGCGCCGTTCGAGACGGTCCAGCCTCCTCCACGCGGATCGAAAAAAGTTACCTCAGCCACGGGAGCGAAGCAGCGCAAAAGGACTGGCAAGTGACGAGCCGCAAAGCCGCCCCTCCATCCAGCTCCACGCCAGGGACAAGACCCACCGGCATTAACGAAGAGAAAGCCGCGTCGCAGTATGTCCGTGCGATGTTCACGGGTATCGCGGGACGCTATGACCTGCTAAACCATTTACTCTCATTTCAGATGGATCGTTACTGGCGCCGCGTACTCTCACGCCAGATGCGTGACCGTATAAAGCAACCGAACATGCGAGTGCTGGACCTCTGCTGCGGTACGGGCGATCAGGCGCTTTCTCTGGCCGCTCAGGGAGCGGCGGCGATCTATTGCAGCGATTTCTCCCATCCCATGCTCACGCGAGCCAACCACAAGCTGCGCCAGAGATCTTTGCCGCCATTGGTCTCAGAGGCTGACGCCTTGCAACTCCCGTTCGCCGATAATTCATTCGACGTGCTGGTCTGTTCTTTTGGCTTTCGCAATCTGGTCAACTACCGCGAAGGTTTACGGGAGATACACCGAGTCCTGCGCCCAGGCGGCGAGGCGGGCATCCTCGAATTCTCCGAACCGCGCGGGCTCATGAAGCCCTTCTACTCTTTTTACTTTCATCATGTGCTGCCCCGCGTCGGTGGCTGGATCTCCGGATCGAAAAAATCCTACACTTACCTTCCTCGCTCCGTGGACCACTTCCCCGCCCCACAAATATTCGAGGAATGGATGTGCGAATCGAACTTCCGCAATGTGCGGGCGCACAAACTGACGGGCGGCGTGGCTTACATCTAT
>CAMBEY010000246.1 GCA_945865705.1 Candidatus Sulfopaludibacter sp. SbA3 | reverse complement strand
ATACTCCGGCGAGCTGCCAGCCGCCAATCAGAGCGTTCCCCAAGCCACTGATACCGCCGGCAATGCTCTTGCCCTGTCCTATGGGCAACTGGTAAGTGAAGTTGGTGACGAAGTTATGCTTCACGTAGAAGTCGGCCAGCGAATAGTCAGCGTTCATGTCGTAAGCGTTCTGCACGGTGGAGTCGCCCACTTCACCGCTGATGGTGGTGGAGGCATTGTCCATGGCCTTCGAGAAGGTGTAGTTGGCCTGGAAATTCAGGTCGCCGGTCATGCGTTGCTGGAAGGATGCGCGCATCCCGTGATACTTCGAGAAGGCGCCGGTCGAGTACCATTCCATGCGCGAGAAGTTGGGGTTCAACAGATCCGAGATGGCGTTGCGTGCCGGGTTATAGAACAAGCGGCCATCCGCCTGACGGACGGGCACGGGTACGGCCATATCCTGGCGGCTGGACAGATGCGTGCCGCGCGATCCGGTGTAGCCAAGCTCCACCACCGATGAACGCGTCAGCATGTGCTGTACGGCCAGGTTCCACTGGAATACATAAGAGCTGTTCAGATTAAAATCGGTAACGTGCAGCGCCTGGGGACCTTTGGCCAGCTCGGGCAGAGCGGGAGTCAGATTCGGGAAGGCATTGAATCGCGCTATTTCGGCTGCTCGCACATCCACATCAACCCAAAACGGCGGTTGACGATCAATGCTATTCAAGTATTGCCGGGCCAGGATTGGTTCATAAAACAACCCCGAGCCGCCACGCAGAGAGGTCTTGCCAGTTCCGGTGGGGTCCCATGCGAAGCCGATGCGGGGCATGAAATTGTCCTTCGTGGGATTGTCATAGAGCGGGTCGCCCACGGTCGGGAACGGGTCCGCCGCCTTGCGCAGATTGGCCACTCGGCCATACTTCTCTGTGGCCGTCGTGGTCATTTCCCAACGTACGCCAAGATTCAGCGTCAGGTTTTGGCGCACGCGCCAGTCATCCTGGAAATATCCGGCTAGCAAGTCCTGCAATGCGCTGCGATAAGGATCGGTTTGCAGCGTGCGGCCCTGCCCATCAATGAATTTATCGGGGCCCATGATGCGTAGACGGGTGGGAGTTCCGTTGGTCAGGAACGATGTCAGGTTGCCGAAGGTCCACGCGCCTCCCACTCGGCCCAGAGCCTTGCGATTGAAGACGAATTGTTCGTAAGTGAATCCCATCTTGATGGAATGGTTGGAGCGCTCCATGGTGAAGTCGTCATACACCTGAAAGATGTTCAGGATATAGTTGCGCGGTCCGTTGCCGGAGAACCCCGTCAATGGCGTTACGCCGCTGCCCGTGGTGATGCCGCCGAAGGGCCGGCCCTGAACGAAGGAGAGCGAGGCAGGAGGCAAGGCGATATCGATGACATCGGAAAATTGCGCCGAGCGCGAGAAGCCCAGGCGTACGGCATTGATCATCGTTGGCGAAATGATGCTGCGTTCTTCCAGCGTTACATATTGGTTGCGAATCTTGGCATCGGCGCCTACCAGCGGGATTTGGTCCGGGTCAGTGAGGCCGGAATCGTCGATGGTGTAACGACCGAACAGGGAGTGGTTGGCATGCAACTGATGATCGATGCGACCGCTGACGTAGTCGGCGTTGACCTTCTGGACATCGTTGTTGGCCCAATCAGCCACCAGACCCGTCGTGGGTTCCGGCAAATTGGCGACTGGCCACAAATTCAAATACGGGCGGATCACTGGACTCACATTCGCACCCTGCCGGGCGATCGTGGAGGGCACCACGGAGACCTCCGAGCGGGGGAATACTTGGCGAACGCCTTCGTAGGTTGCGAAGAAATGGGTCTTGTCCATGATGATCGGTCCGCCGATCGAGCCGCCGAATTGATTGCGCTTAAACTCCGGCTTGGCCAGTTTGAAGGCATTGGTTTCCCACTTGGCGGCGTCGAGGTTGTCGTTGCGCAGATACTCGAACAGCGACCCGTGCAGCTGGTTGGTTCCCGAGCGGCTGACGGCTTGCAGGTTCGCGCCGGCGGCGCGGCCATACTGCGCGCTATAGTTGCTGCCCAACACCTTGAATTCACGGATGGCTTCCACGCCCAGCATGGCGCCGTCCACGCCGGAGGGGATCATCTGGTTGGGTGTGTTGATGTCCACGCCGTCCAGGGTGAAGCTGTTTGAGCTGGTGCGCGCGCCGCTGACCGAGATGCGCGCGCCGTAGCCGGCGATGTCGCTGCCCGTGGTGTGGCGGTACTGCACCGCGCCGGCCTGCATGGTGATCAACTGCGAGAAGTCGCGGGAGCGCAGTGGCAGGTCGGAGATCTGTTCGCGGGTAACCAGCGAGCCCATGTCCGCCTTGGTGGTCTCAACCAGCGGCGCGTCGCCCGTAACGGTTACCACTTCCTGCACTTCGCCGACGGAGAGTTGGAAGTCGATGGTGGCGTCGCGGCCAAGCGTGATCTGTACGCCGGTGCGCTGGGCTCGCTGGAAGCCGGTGAAGCTGGCATTCAGCTGATAGTTGCCCAAGGGAATTTCCGGGGCGCGGTAGTTTCCCTGTGGGTCGGAAGTTACGGTGCGCGTGGCGCCCGTATCCAGATTGCGCAACTCAACGGTCGCTCCGGGGATGACCGCGCCGGAGGTATCCGTTACCTTGCCAGAGATCGCGCCGACGTTCTGCGCCTGTGCAACACCCGTTCCTATCAGCGCCAGCAAAACCAGCAGGCGCAATCCCGACCAAACAGAGTTCTTCTTGCTCATAGAGGCCCCTCTTTCGTGATCCAAGCTTGTCTTTGTTCAACTATCGTGTTCTAACGATCTGCGACTTGACTAGATTGCGAACCCATTACTATTTTGAATCCACCATGGTAGGGTTCGCTGAATAGCATTCGTTCAAAGGCTATTCCGATGCTGACCTACCACCTGCCACCTGCATGACATAATAGTTCTGGGTCCCCAGCGTGTCAAGACGATCTTGCATCCAACTCCATGGATACCTTAGGTGGATGCTGGTTGTCGGGAGCTGTGGTAGAATTGCTCATATTGCACGCGAGGATTTTTGAGGACTATGTAGAGGACTAGATGATCAGGCCTATCACAGCGACGATTCTTATGGTTTTGCTGACCATGGTGGCTGCGCTGCCCGCGCTACGATCGGCAGCTCAAAATCCCGCGCCACTGGCCCGTGATGAGCAGTCGCCTGAGTTGTTGACCCCGGAAACAGAGAAGACGACGCGTTTGACCGTGCAGGTGGTGGAACAGGATAGCAAGAAGCCGATCTACAATGCCCACGTTGTGGTGCGTTTCGAGGTGGATCGCCGTCTACGCCGAGACAAACGCGTATCCTGGGAATCGAAAGCCAATCAGAAGGGCGTGGTGGTGCTAAGCAGCATCCCCCGTGGGCCGGTGAAGATTCAGGTAATCGCCCGCGGCTATCAAACCTACGGTGAGCAGCATGAACTGAAGGATAGCGCTCAGGAGATTACCATCCCCATGAAGCTGCCCTCCGGCCAGAAGAGCGCGTACTAACCTCCACTTTTACCACTTTAATTGCCGTTCACATTTCTATTTGGACGACTCCGTACCGCCAGCCTGCGGCATTGGCGGCTGATCATTTATGTGAATGGTAATACCTCTCTGGTTACGACCCGTTGCAACCTCCAGTAAATCATCGGCGAATGCCCAAAAGTGTTTCGTATCTAACTGTCAAATTTATGGATAGAATCTCGACAGGCGAATGCTGAATATTGGTGCAAACCGCACTAAGCGTCGCAAATGTTAACGACTAATGTATCTCGTCGGGAGCATTTCCACAGGGTTTTCCACACTGACTTCGGATTGCTGGTACTTAAACGTAATTATCGTCCACCGCTCGCTGGAGCTGGCGCAGTGCTGGCCGCCGGTTTGGCCGGCTCCAGGACATTGTAGAAAGTGGGATGGTAGGTTACCGGATAATTCTCGCGGATTTGCAATAGGTATGTGTTCAGCTTTTCCATGCTGAGCGAGGAGCGGATTCCTTCCTTCACTTCGGTGAGCGGCTGCAAGCGTTTGGCCTCCACGCGGAAGATGTAGAACCCGCCCTTCGTGGCCGATTTGTCTCTTAGCGGCGCGCTTACTTGATTTACCTGCATGCCAAAGACCGCGGTGGAGACAGCAGGCGGCAGTTCGCCGCGTCGCACGAAGCCAAAGTCTCCCCCTTTGGCGGAGGTCGGATGATCGGAATCGGTCTTGGCCAGAGCCGCCATGTCGGCCATGCCGCTGATGATCAGCGAACGAATCTGTAGGGAGCGCCGTTGGCCCATCTGCTCGTTATACTGTGGCTTCGCTCCGGTACGCGGCGTTCCGGGCGGGGCAGCGCTCACCGTGGCCCGCGTCGTTGAGGTAACTACCGGAATAAATATGCCCCGGACTTTGAGCTGCTCAAACTCGGATTCGTGCGTGGTGTAGTAGTAGTCTACCTCTTC
>CAMBEY010000245.1 GCA_945865705.1 Candidatus Sulfopaludibacter sp. SbA3 | reverse complement strand
CGCGCGTCAGCGAGCGGACCGGGTTGGCCACGCCGGCGCGAGCGTTCCTGAACCCTCCACATCCGTCCGCGCAAGCTGGTCCGCTTGCTGACGCGCGCGGCTCTGTTACTCATCATGCTTAGTCGATTGATTCCGCTTCTTCTTCTGTTCGCGGCGCAGCGGATGTGTGTCCCCATCTCCGCCGCCACGCCGGAGCAGATCCGCGAGCGCGTGGGCATCTATATTTGGGGCAATGTTCCGGACCTGTCGGCAGCGGTGGATGACGCGCGCAACACGGGGGCGGACCACGTTGTGCGCGCTTTCATCGGTCCCTGGTCGGACACGCCGCCCTATCACGACGATGTCCGGCCGCTGGCGGAGAAAGTCAGCGACGCCGGTTATCAGAAAATGTTTCGTGAGTACCAGGTCATTATGCTGACTGCGTATGATTCCTATTCTTATCGTAGTGAGTATGGCGCGGCGGACTCACTCAGTGAGTTACAGGATCGTTCCGAGACTTTTGAGGTGAGAGACCGGCCCAACGCCGGAAAGATCGAGCAGCCCTCGCTGGGCATAGCCAGGCATCTCGCTCAGATGTCCGGCAAGGAATCGCGCGAATACTTACACCGCGTAAAAGCGGAGTTCGCCGAATTCACTTACGCCCTCGCGCGACACGATCGAACATTCATCCTTTCCAACTGGGAGGCGGAGAACGATGTGCCCGACGCCGGCTACTGGCCGTGGTTCCATGGCTATCTTCAGGCGCGACTGGACGGCATTCTGGAGGGTCGCGCGCGCGCGCTTCGCGCCCGTCTGCCCGGAAGAATCTTCACCGCTTTCGAGTTCACGATTATTCCTGAATTCGCAGGAAGGCCATCGGGGCTGATGATGCTGGGGCGCAATCTGCGCGGAGTGGATTACATGAGTTATAGCTCATGGTGGTCGATCGGGTCTGGCTTTGACGCGCAAACCATGCAGAGCTCATTCCGCGAAGCGCTCCGCAGAATTCGCGACCATGTCAGTAATACGCAACGGTTGATTATTGGTGAGTTTGGTGAGTATTGGAATGAGCACCCCGATGCCAGGCGGCTTCGCGCCATCGTGGACGTGGCGCTTGATGAGCATGTCGAATATCTTTTTAACTGGGTACTTTATGACCAGCCCGGCGAGTTGGATGACCACGGGCGCGATGCTTCCCACTTTGGAAAGTTCACCCAAAAACGCGGACTGACTCCGCAGGGTCGCGCCATGCGGCGCTGGATTGCCGGTGCGGAATCGGTTCGCTAGTTATCGCCGTTCGGCGAGAACGGGCGTTTTTCAAACGCGTAGAGAGTCAGCTCCAGACGGTCCGAAACACCGACTTTGTGGAAGATGGCGGAGAGATGGTTCTTCACCGTTTTTTCGCTGATGAAGAGTTTGTCGGCGATGTCCTTGTTCTTGTAGCCCTGGACAACCAGCCCGATGACTTCCATTTCACGAACGGAGATTTCGTTCTTGCTGTCTTTCTTGTTCTCCGGCGTATAGCTGCCAAAGGCATTGAGCACGGCTTCGGCGAAGCGCCCGTCCAGCCATATTTCTCCCGCGTTTACCTTCCGCAGACACTTCAGAAAAAGTTCAGCGGGAGCCTGTTTCAATAGAAAACCGCGCGCACCGAGTCGCATGGCCTCGACGATGTTCTCGCGGCTCTCGACATCACCGGTGGCGACGGCCCGCGTGCGGCTGGAGAGCGTTGGCAGTTCGCGCAGTAGATCGAATGAATTCGGATCGGACGAGTATATTTCCAGCAGGACCACATCTGGAAGCTCTTTCGAAATCCTGGCCCTCGCCTCCCCCGGAGAAAGGCAAAAACCGGCCATCTGGAAGTCCTTCTGCGAACCAATCAGGGCAGATATAGCTTCGCTGTAGAGCGCGTTGCCATCCACCAACATCACGCGTATGGGAGCTTGGGCCATAATTACGGGATCAGCCAGTATTGTACCAAAATATCTTCCTGCCACAGCCAAATCAGATTCTCGGCCATCCAATATCATCGGCACGGCACGGCGCATGGTTAGGTGGGAGCCGTCGCTGCCTCCTGTTGCGCCTAGTGTTCCAAAGGATACATCGCCAGGCCGGAGAGCAGCTTGGGGTAGAAGTCGGTGGATTTCTGCGGCAACACGCGATGATCAAAGGCGATGGCGGCCACCTGCGCGGGCGACACCGGATTCAGCAGAAACGCCGCTTGCGCGCCGGCTTCGCCATCTAATGTCACGCTGGACGCGGCTTCCTGAAAATCGCGGACGTAGGTGACATGCTGTTCGCGCTGGAAGGACTCGGCGTCCATGCCCAGGCAGCGCTCCAGAAGGAGGCGGTGCAGCACGGTAACGTCCAGCGTGCGCTGCGCGGGCGAGAGTTCCGGCAGCAGCGCGGCCAACGGCGCGTCGGAGCGCGGGTTGAGCGTATACACCGCGCTCTTGTCCGGCCTATGGTCTTTTAGAACTACGCCGATGCAGACGGCCTTTCCGGCAGCCTGCTCCATCGCCGCCCTCAACTCATCGAGCGCTGCGGCGCGATTTCCATCGCCGCTAGACGGAAACTCGCGGATGGTGAAGTACTCACCGGCGCGGCGCAGCAAGTCATCCGGTTTCCAGTCCGTTATGCCCGCTACCACGCGGTGTGTCGGCAGAACCAGAATTCCGGAATCGTCCATGTTGATGCAGGTCATCAGCGCCAGGCGGCAATCCTGGTCGGGCTTATCGGGATGAGTGGCCGTGCATTCATTGCCAAACTTGAGCGCGGTCTCGTAGCGATGATGGCCGTCGGCGATGATCAACTTCTTCGGCGCCATCTCGGCGCGGATCGCCTCCACGGCGGCCGGATCGTCCACGTCCCAGACGATGTGGCGCACGCCGTACTCATCGTTTACATCAGAAGTCGGAGGCTTCGTCAGAGCCTGCGCTACCAGCGCGTCCAGCTTGCGGGCGGGATCGTTGTAGAGCATAAAGATGGACTCGAGGTTCGTGCGCGTGGCGCGCAGCAACTCGAAGCGGTCGGCCTTGGGGCCGGAAAGAGTCTGCTCATGGCGATAGATCACGCCGTCGTCGTAAGGGACCACGCGGCCCATGGCGACGAGTCCTTTGCGGATCATCACGGGCGCGTCGGGCTTGCCGGGCAGCGTGAAGTGCTGATGATAGACGTAGTAGGCCGGCGTCGCGCGTTGCACCAGCACGCCATCGGCGCGCCAGGATTTCAGCTTCGCCGCCGCGCGCGTGTAAACGTTGTCGGCGGGCGTGTCCGCCGCGCGGGTCTCGCCCTTGATCAGATGCGCCAGATTGTACGGGCTCGATGCCCAGTAGCGCTGCTGCATCTCGGGAGAAATTTTGTCGTAAGGCTGCGTCAGCAAGCGGTCGAGCGGGCCGGCCTTGCCAGACTTACCTGCGTCATAGCGCAGAGCGCGGAACGGATTCAATACTGCCATGTCGAACGATCTCCTGAAGTGGTGTAGATGGTTTTCCTGGTGTTCGCTCGCGTTACTCGAGCGACTTGATGGCGTCGGCGAGCGGGCCTAACTGGTCAGTCATCACTGTGCGCAGATCGAGCAGCAGGCGATCATTTTCCACCCGGGCCAGCACGGCGGGGCGTCGTTTGCGCAAATGCGCTTCCAGCGCGGCGGCGCTCTTGCTCTTATGCTGCAACGCGATGAGCTTGGTCGGGATGGTGAAGCCCGGAGCCGAGCCTCCGCCGATGACCGACTCGCCGGGGATCATCTCCCAGTCGAGCGCATTGCGGGCAATGCCTTCCATCATCCAGAGGCCCTGCTGCTCGACCTCGGCGGCGGTCGCGCGGATCATGCGCAGCGCGGGGATGCGGTCATACTGCTCTTGCGCGTAGGCGCGGAAGGTGGACTCCAGAATGGCGTAAGTGATCTTGTCGACGCGCAGCGCGCGGAAGAGAGGGTTGCGGCGAATCAGCCGTATCATCTCCTTGCTGCCCGCGATGATGCCGGCCTGCGGACCACCGAGCATCTTGTCGCCGCTGATGCTGATGACGTCCACGCCTGCGGCGAGACTCTCCCCGGCGGGCTGTTCGGTGTGCAGGCCCTGCGCGGTGAGCGAGATCAGACAGCCGCTGCCCAGGTCCTCATAAACGGGAATGCCCTTCTCGCGGCCCAGCGCGACCAGCTCGTCGAGCGACGGCCGCTCCGTGAAACCCTCGATGCGGAAGTTGCTGGGGTGGACGCGCAACAGCAGCTTGGTGCGCTCGTTGATGGCGTTGCGATAGTCGCCGATGCGGGTGCGGTTCGTGGTGCCCACTTCGCGCAGGATCGCGCCGCTCTTCTGCATGATCTCGGGGATGCGGAACGATCCGCCGATCTCGATCAGCTCGCCGCGCGAGACGATCACTTCGCCACCTTCGCCGAGCGCGTTCAACACCAGCAGCACGGCGGCGGCGTTGTTGTTGACGGCGATGGCGGCCTCCGCCCCGATCAGCTCAGCCGCACCGGTAAGATGCACGTCGCGCTCGCCGCGGCGGCCGGCGGC
>CAMBEY010000244.1 GCA_945865705.1 Candidatus Sulfopaludibacter sp. SbA3 | reverse complement strand
GTTTTTCTTGGCGCGGGCTGTTCGCCATTTTTGAGGCCAGTTCTAGTAACACAAGCGATTGCCGTGCCCTTTTGCTATTGTACGGAATAGGCAAGTTGCCTCTTGATGCGAGGGTATGCATGGCATATGTTTCAAATGAGCTCTTTCATTTTGTCGGTCGCAGTTTGCCGACAGAAGACCAACAATACCGACTATTGACGGAGATATTAGACACTGGCTGGCTTCAGTCAAGCTATCGGGCCGAGCTTGGCGCAAGTGGAACGATGCTAGTAGACCCCAGAAATGAACCTTCAACAAATGAGACGGTGCGCGTGCCTGCGCTCTGTTTTTGTGATATTCCGTTCGATAGTCTAAGCATCCACATGGAGAAGTACAGCAGGTTTGGAATCTCCTTTGACCGAGAATTTTTGGTTTCGAGGGGCGCAAATCCCGTCTTTTATGTTGCTGTTAATGCGCCTCCGCCATCCACGCCTGGGCGTGGCCCACGCACACTTGGCGGACAATTCAATCGCCTCTTCCACGAATGCATCGAACTTCAAACTCGGGTACATAGTTTTGCCTTCTCAAGGCATTCACAACAGATTGGCGGGCACAGGGTCACCTACAAATATTCACCGGAAGGAACTCCGGAGGAGCTTGTGATATGCGGGAAACTAGGTGCAATCATCAGTGATCTTGAGAGCCTGGTATTTGCACGACTTAAGTTCTTTGAAAGTTGGCTTCCCGACAATGACAAGGATAATTTCTACATGGAACGAGAATGGCGCAAGATAGGTGGACTGGCATTTTCACCAGATGAAGTAACCAGATTGATTGTTCCATCATTGTACGCGGAGAAATTGGCAACTGACTTTCCACAGTATTCTCAAATTATCCATTCGGTATAGCACAGGCAATTGTATTAGGCTAACTGCTGCGCTAAAGTCCGCGCGTCCGTAACCGGCGACTGGCAGGCGTAGTTCTGGCAGACGTAGGCCGTGGGCTGGCCATTGACCATCGTCTTGCCTACAAGCTGCGGCACGGCCTTGGCGACCGCCGCGGCGTTGGGCCAGCGCGGGTCCAGCAGCGCAACCACCTTGTTGGGCCGGTACGAATTAGGCTGAGAATTGGGCAGCGTATTGGGCCGATGTGTCCCGTGAACCACGCGCAGCAGCTCGGTTGTCCGGACATCGTCCAGCGGGCCGACGATGGTGATCTCCTGGAAGCCCACGGTTACGCATTGGTGCCACGCCTCCAGCCCGCACAGCAGCAGCTCGTGCGCGAACGGCTGGCGGGCGGCCTGCCCGGAGAACACGGTCAATATCCCCGCGGCGCGCGTGTGCAGATCGTTGCGACCCAGTAGCAGATGCAGCCGCAGCAGATTCATGGCCATCACCGAATTGGCCGATGGAATGGCGTTATCGGTGGCCAGCTTGCTGCGCACGATCAACTGCTCATGATCGTCGGCGGTGAAGAATAGCCCGCCGCCGTTTTTTCCCGGGTTGCGATCCCAATAATGTTTGAGGGTGATGTCCAGCAACCGCTCGGCCTCGGCCAGCCAGCGCAGGTTCCCCGTTGCTTCATACAAACTCGTCAGGCCGTTGATGAAGAATGCGTAATCATCGGCGTAAGCCATCAAATGCGATTTACCCGCGCGATGCGAGCGCAGCAGACGTTTTTCTCCATTGGCGTCCTGCTGCATATTTTTCAGGATGAAGTTCGCCGCGCGCTCGGCAGCAATTAAATATTGTGGGTCATTCAGCACCGCGTAGCCCTTGGCCAGGCTGGCGATCATCAGCCCGTTCCACGCGGTGAGAATCTTGTCGTCGAGGCCGGGCCGCACGCGCCGGTTGCGCACCGCCAGCAGCTTCGCGCGCGACTCACTCAGCCGCAGATCCAACTCCTCACGCGAAATTCCCATCTGCCGCGCCGTCTCGTCCATCGGCTTCAGCAGGCGCAGGATATTCTTCGCGCCGTCCGGCACGTGCGCGTCGCCGGGATGATCCCAGTTGCCCAGCGCGGTAACGTCATAGACCTGCGCGAACAGCGCGCCCTCCTTCTCGCCCAGCGCGTCGGTCACCTGCTCCCACGTCCAGATGTAGAACTTGCCTTCCTTGCCCTCGCTGTCGGCGTCCTCGCTTGAATAGAATCCGCCTTCAGGATGCTGCAAATCGCGCAGCACATAGTCGAAGATGCCGCGCGCGGTCGAGGCAAAGTCCTCGCGCCCCGTTGCGACATGCGCGTCCAGATAGATC
Source organism: Candidatus Sulfopaludibacter sp. SbA3 (assembly GCA_945865705.1). Classification (GTDB taxonomy): domain Bacteria; phylum Acidobacteriota; class Terriglobia; order 2-12-FULL-54-10; family 2-12-FULL-54-10; genus SHUM01. Next base: position 2,288 of record CAMBEY010000244.1, on the reverse strand, counting down.
GCGCTGACCAGCGCCTGATCGTAGAGCATCTTCTCGAAGTGCGGCACCAGCCACTGCGGATCGGTCGAGTAGCGCGCGATGCCGCCGCCGAGGTGATCGTAAATGCCGCCGCGCGCCATGCGGTCCAGCGTCAGTTCAATCAGCTCCAGCGCAGGCGACTTGCGCAGTTCCTCGGAGTGCGGCAACATGCGCAGCAGCAGCTCGATGGCCATGCTCGGCGGAAATTTGTTCGAGCCGCTGGACATCCCGCCGTGCCGCGCGTCCATGGCCCGCACGATATGGCTGGCGGCCTCTGCGACAGCCTCCAGCGGCAGCAATCCCGTCGCAACGCGTTCGCCGCCAACGGCCCCAACGGCCCCAACGGCCCCAACGGCCCCAACGTCCATTGACCCGCCTCCGCCCGCGGGGCCGCCCATCTTGCTTAGAGCCTCCACCATCTGCGTCGCATCGCTCAGGATGTCATCGTGCCGCTCACGCCACAACTGCGCCATGTGCAGCAGCACGCGCTTGAATCCCGGCCGCTGATAATAATCCTCCGGCGGAAAATACGTCCCGGCGAAGAACGGCTTGCCCTCCGGCGTCAGCCACACACTCATGGGCCATCCGCCGTGCCCGCGCGTGAACATCACCGTGGCGTTCATGTAAATCTCATCGAGGTCGGGCCGCTCCTCGCGATCCACCTTGATCGAGACGAAGTGCTCGTTGAGAATCGCCGCGACGTCTTCCTTCTCGAAGCTCTCGTGCTCCATCACGTGGCACCAGTGGCAGGCCGCGTAGCCGATGCTCAGGAAGATGGGCAGGTTCCGCTCACGCGCCAGCTTGAGCGCCGCCTCGCCCCAGGGATGCCAGTTCACCGGGTTATGCGCATGTTGCAGCAAGTAGGGGCTAGTCTCATGAATCAGTTGATTGGTGTGCTTGTGGGTCACGTTCGCTCCGAGTCGGGGTGTATTCCCCACATTACCATTAGTCCCAGCCGCCGGTCGCGGTCACCCATTCGCCGGAAGGCGCATCTAAGATAATATGTTGCGTTACAATGTATGCACGGCGCGATTCATGCGCTCTGGGAATCCATAACAAGGAACTCTGGCCATGAAAACGGCAGCACTCTCGATACTTTTCGCCGCACTCGCATTTGCGCAGCAAAATGACCCGGGCGTCTCGCCCACCATGCAGATGGCGCTTGAGCTGGCGCAGGAAAATTATCAGGCCACGAACTACGAGTCCGCGCTACGCATCATCGAGCCGGGCGAACCGAAGATTCCCGGCCAGTGGGCGCTGATCGGCCAATGCTATTTCCAGATGGGAAACTACAAGAAGGCCATCAACGCATTCGAGCAAGCCACCAAGGCCGCGCCCAGAAATGCGTCCGACTGGAACTGGCTGGGCAAGGCGTACGGTCGTCAGGCCGAGACCGGTTTCAAACTTTCCGCGCCGGGGAACGCCAGCAAGGCTCGCCAGCATTTCGAGAAGGCCGTCGCGCTGGACCCCGCCAATCTCGAAGCGGTCGATGATCTGTTCGAGTATTACCTCGAAGCGCCCGGCTTCCTCGGCGGCGGTGCGGACAAGGCCGCGAAACTCGCTGAGACCATTCGTGGGAAGGTGCCCGCCAAGTACGAAGTATTCCAGGCGCGCATGGCCGGCAAGAAGAAGGACGTAGCCGCCGCCGAGCGCCACTGGCGCAAAGCCGCGGACCTCTCGCCGGGCGACACGGGCGCGCAGGTAGACCTTGCCAAATTTCTCGCCCGCAACGGCAAGACCATCGAGGCCGATCAGCTATTCGACAGGGCCGCCGCCGCCGCGCCGGACAAAGTGTCTCTAACGTTCGAGCGCGCCAAGATACTCTCCGAAGGCAAGCGTGACACCGCCAAAGCCCGCCAGTTGCTCAATGAGTATCTCAAATCCGACTTGACGGTTGATGATCCCCCGCGCGCTGAAGCCCAGAAGTTACTTCTCAGCCTGAGCAAGTAACAGTGCCGCGTGACAGTGCCGCGCGCGTCAGCAAGCGGGCCAATGGAACCGAATTTCCCTGCTCACTGCTTTCCAAATGAATTGTCATTCCGAGCGCCGCGAGGAATCTGCTTTTGGCCTTCGGCGTTTTTGGTCTTCCCGCGAAGGAACAGCAGACTCCACGCTGTGCTCGGAATGACAATTCATGGCAAAGGAGGAGAATTATTGCCTTCCGCCACGGGCTCCGAAATGGGCACTGACATATTCGTGAGCAGTGACTTGCCTCCGGCGGTGGCGAATTGCAGCATCCGCTGGTTGCCACTGAGTAACTTGCCCTTTCT
>CAMBEY010000243.1 GCA_945865705.1 Candidatus Sulfopaludibacter sp. SbA3 | reverse complement strand
AACTCGCGGCGGTCGAGTACGCGGCCATAGCGCGTGTGGAAGATGTTCACCGCGACCAGCGGGCCTTCGCGGTGGAAACCGAAGATGTCGATCTCCTCGCCCTCGGTCGCCGCCATCTTTTGCCGGTCGGCGTGATCCTCGATGGTGGTGAGCAGATCGCGGCACGCCGCGGCCTCTTCGAATCGCTCCTGCTCAGAGGCGTCGGCCATGCGCCGCTTCAGCATCTGAGCCAGATCGTGATTGCGCCCTTCCAGGAAAAGTTTCACGTCCGCAACCGCCTCTGCGTAACGCGCGTCGGTGGTGAGTTCGGCGACGCACGGCCCATGGCAGCGATGAATGTGAAATTGCAGACACGGCCGCGCGTGCGTCCGCGTCAGATCAACGGTGCAGGACGGCACCAGAAACGTACGGTGGATAAAGCTCGACAGCCGGTGCGCCAGATTGCCCGGAAAATAAGGCCCGAAGTAGATTGAGCCATCTTTCTTCAACCGCCGCGTGACATACACGCGCGGATATTTCTCCGCCACAGTCAGCTTGATGTAAGGATAAGTCTTGTCGTCGCGCAGCAGGATGTTGTAGCGCGGCTGAAGCTGCTTGATGAGATTATTTTCAAGCGCAAGCGCCTCGCGCTCATTGTCCACAATGATGGTGCTGACCGTGGCCGCCTCGCGCACCAGCGTGTCCGTCTTGGCCTCGGCGAGCCGCGCTTCCAGAAAATACGAGCGCACCCGCGCCCGCAGATTCTTGGCCTTGCCGACATAGATTACCTCGCCCGCCGCGTTCTTAAACTGATAGACGCCCGGGTCGGCGGGAATATTGGCAAGTTGTTCCGCAGTCATCATGGTGGTTAGTTCATGTTAGCAAATCCACAATGCCTGTTACTTGCGATATGATTGCTGCATCTATATGATCGCGTGCTATGGTGTGAATCGGCGCGGCGGGAGGCGGGACGATATGAGCGGAACTATCGAGAAGATTTTCGTTACGGCGGTGGGCGGCGAAAAGATGCAGGTTGTCGAGCAGGTGGAAGCGGTGCCGGGCAAGGGCCTGCGCGGCGACCGTTATGCTGAGAAGAATGGTTATTGGACTCACGTCGATGAGTGCGAAGTGACGCTGATTGAGGGCGAGGACATCGACGAGATCATCGCCTCGGGCATCCGCGTGCAGGACGGCGAACATCGCCGCAACATCGTCACGCGCGGCATTCAGCTCGAAGCCTTGACCGGGCAGCGTTTCCAGATTGGCGAGGCGATTCTGGAGTTCGACCGCCCGCGTCCGCCGTGCTCCTACATTCAGGGATTGACCGGCCAGGACGGTCTGACGCGCGCGCTGGGCCGCCGCGGCGGCATCTGCGCCCGCGTAGTGCAGGGCGGCGCCATCAAAGTAACCGACACCATCAAGATTCTGTAACCCGAATAAGCCACAGAGGCACAGAGACACGGAGAAGTTAAGGGTAAAGTCTTTACTCTTAAAATCTCCGTGTCTCTGTGCCTCTGTGGCTTATATGTTAGTCACTTTACCGTTGGCGATGCGGATTTTCTGGCCGTCGAACTTAGTGAGTTCGTAGCCGCCGAAACGCTCCCGATAAGTACGGCTGTAATCGCAGAGTACGCTGATAGTCATCGCCTCGCCCAGCCACATTCCCTGAATACCGTCCGAGCGATAATGCACGCCGCCGGCGTCGCGGCCGAGTGAGACGTTGTGCGCCATTTTGTTCAACTCATTGCCGATGGTCAGCGTGGGTCCCGTGTAGGGCTCGAGCTTCGAGCCGTCCGCGCTGGGCTGCACCGGGCTGGGGATGGGGTAGCTCTCGTTGAAGAACGCCTTCAGCAGTGTAGCGCCTGCGCCCGCGTTGGTGGCGTGTCCGGCGGGGTAGGCCGGATGCATGGGGCTGCCCTCGGGATAACTCATGGGCAGCAGACGCGAGCCGTGCAGTGCGAAGGAGCGCGCCACAGCGTCGCACTTGAGTAAGTCGGAGTGAATGTCGAATGACTTCTTTCCGCTCAGATGCATATCGAGTTTTCCGCCGAAAGCATCGGGCCGCGCGCGGCGATGAATGAGCCACTTGTGGTAGTAACATGCCTTCTGCGACGGCGTGGAAATCTGACCCAGCAGAGTGACTGCTTCGCGCCCCAGAGTGACTCCTCCGGACTGAGTCTTCGACTTGAGATAGGGATTGTTCTGTGCCTGCGCCTCGTCGCCCCAGCGCTGGATGATCAGCGCGGCGTTCAGCGCGGCCTGAAAGTTGAAATCGCCGTGGACCCACTCGGCCATGTCGCGGTTGGTGGAGATGTAGCGCGGCGTAGTTTCAAACTCGGCGCGCGTGGTCCCGCGCATGCCGCGCTGGTTGGCCACCCACTCGTCAAACTTGGTTAGAAACGCCTGGCCCTTGCGCGCTGGACGATAACGCTGGTCGATGATCTTTGTGCCGTAGGGAATATCCATCCAGAAAAACTGGCTGATGTAAGGGCCGATCAGATCGCCCGCCGATTCGCCGCGAAAGAGGGTGCCTGGCGTGATCTGTCCGCCCGCGCGCGGCCCGAGTTTCGAACTGAAGGCGTTCAGGTCGGCGGTGGCGGCCGCGACCAGCGGGTTGCTCGCGTACTCGACAAGTGGCACATCCACCGTCAGCAAGTGCCAGAAAACTTCTGCCATCTCAAAGGCGTGCGCCGCGCTGGCGAACGACGGCGGCGGCGGCAGCGGCACGGACTGGGCGTCGGCGCCGACAATCTCATAGGCATAGGCGGCCAGCGGCGCGCTCAACTTGGCGTTGGCCTGCGCGTCGCGTGGAAACTGCTCGAAGCGCGCCGGGTCGCCGGACTTTAGTATGGCCACAAATTCGTCGTAGGCCTTGGGATCGACCTCGCCCGTGTCGTTATGCGGAAGCGATTTCGAGAAGTTGCCGCGCTTGTCGGCGTAGCGAGTCTCGTCGCCGTTGTTGGTGGAGGGCGCTCGGGTCTCGTCAAACTGCATCTGCGCGCAATCGCTGCGAAGTTTCAACGCGGCCTGCCGGCGTTGATCGCGCGGCGATGTGGCCGCGGCAGCCGTCCCGCCTGCCCCGGAAGTTTGCTGCGCCAGCGCGGGAATGCCCGTGCCAGCGGCTACAGCGGCCAGCACGGCGCTGGACTCCGCGCTCGTGCGCAGAAATTTGCGCCGCGAAACCGGTCCCGGATTCGGTCCCTGACTCGGCCCCTGGTCAGGCGACTTCATGGAATTCTTATCAGTGCGTTTCATGATGGACCTCCAGTGTTCTTCCAAAGGCTACCCTTGAAGGCTGTGGATCGTCAATGTGATTTCCATCGGGGATGCGAATCAAGTGTGGCTACCAGCGCGAACCATCAGGTTTCAGCGCGGCATGGCGAGGTATTCGAGCAGCGAGAGGCCCACGCGCAGCGCGAACTTCTCCGCGACGGACGGAATGTCCCCGGCGGCTTCATCCATGACGATGCGCTCGACGCGGTGCATGGGATAGAACGCAGTCGTCAGCGGAAGCACGACAGGTTGCGATTCCATCACTTGGCGCAGCCAGTCGTCGAAGGCGTTCAGGTCAATGCCCTGAACGGTTACGCCCGCCGGAGTCAGCGTCAGAAGGCGCCCCCAGATTTTTTCCTTCGGCGTGTGCAGCGCCACGATAACGATGTGATCGCGTTCCATAGTTTTTATCCGAACTGGCCACCGAGGCACGGAGACACAGAGAAACCAACTAAGAGTTTAATACTTTAGTTTCTCTGTGTCTCCGTGTCTCGGTGGCGAAGCTGGCATCCAATTTACGCTCACGGTCGCGGCACGGTGGAAAGCACCTCCGGCGATTTCAAGCGTCGGCGCAGCTCGTTGCCTTGCTCGAAGAGCGTCTCCAGTTCGCGCGAGCGCAGGTTGTCGCGAAGATGCTCCAGAGCCTGCACGTAAGCGCTGATGGCGCGCTCGAGATTTTCCGGGTTAGTCAATGCGATGTCGCGCCAGACGTTATAGGAACTCTCCGCCAGACGCGAAGTGTCGCGCAATCCACCGGCAGAGAGTTGCAGGTCTTCGGGGAATTTCAGATTCTCGAGCACCGCCACGCCCAGCGCGGTCGAAACCATCTGCGGCAAATGGCTGGTCCATGTGACGATTTCGTCATGCACGTCGGCGTTCAGTATCATCACGCGCGCGCCGATTTTGTCGAGCCAGGTGACGAACTCGCGCACCAGCGGCGGATCAAGATGGTGGCGGCTGAACGGCGTCAGCGCGTAGCGCGCGCCCACAAACAGATCCGCGTCGGCGCTCTCGACGCCCGTGGTTTCTTTTCCCGCCATGGGATGCCCACCGACAAACCACGGTTGCGAGGGAAACAATCCCGAACCTTTCTCGGTGATGACGGCCTTGGTCGATCCCGCGTCGGTGATCAGCGCCGTGCGCTTCACCAGCGCCGGAAGCTGCTCCATCAATTCAAGGATGTGCATGATGGGAGATGAAAGATAGATGACATCGGCGTCTTTAACCGCCTCAGCGAGATTGGACGATCCCGCGTCAATTGCGCCTGCGCGCAACGCGCGCTCCATGGTGGCGGG
>CAMBEY010000242.1 GCA_945865705.1 Candidatus Sulfopaludibacter sp. SbA3 | reverse complement strand
CCATCGCGCAGTTCAAGGTGCGCGAAGGCATGCCCATCGGCTGCTCGGTTACTCTGCGAGGCCGGCGCATGTACGAGTTTCTGGATCGTTTGGTCAGCATCTCATTGCCGCGTGTGCGGGATTTTCGCGGGCTATCAAGCAAAGCGTTTGATGGCCGTGGCAACTACACCATGGGGCTGCGTGATCAACTGATCTTCCCGGAAATTGATTACTCGAAGATCGACAAAACGCGCGGAATGAACATCACCTTGGTTACCGATGCCAAGACTGATGAAGAAGCCCGCTCGCTGTTGAAGCACATGGGGATGCCCTTCCGCCAGTAGTTTCTTAAGTGGACGTGCTGAGTACAAGCGTTTAGCAGGCAATGGAAATACAGTTTGGTTTGAGCGAAAGGAATTGTGAAGTACGATGTCAACACTGGGGCATAAAGCCAAAGCGCTCAAGAAACCGAAGTTTTCCACGCGGCAGCATAACCGTTGTCCGCTGTGCGGACGGCCACGCGGGTATCTGCGCAAGTTCAACTGCTGCCGCCTGTGTTTCCGCAAGCTGGCTCTGATCGGCGAGATACCAGGTGTCAGGAAATCGAGTTGGTAGGGGGCGCTGACCGCTACAAATTCTAGCTGGCAATAGCCGGGGATTATCCGGGCTGATTAAAGCTGATCTGATTTGAGGAGTGAAACGAGAATCACATGAACATGACCGATCCCATCGCCGATCTGCTGACACACATCCGCAATGCATTGAGCGCACGGCACCCTAAGGTCGAGTTGCCCTCGTCCAAGCTGAAGGTGGAGATCGCCAAGATCCTCAAGGATGAAGGCTACCTCAGTGGTTACAAAGTAGCTGAAGAGGGCCGCAAAAAAGTGCTGCGAATCAACTTGAAGTACACCAACGCCGGTGATCCTGCGATCACTCGCCTACGCCGCGTTTCTCGTCCCGGACGCCGTGTCTATCTGCAGTACTCACGGATTCCCTCAGTGCTGGGCGGAATGGGACACGTGATTCTGACGACTCCGCAGGGGTTGATGACCGGCTCTCGCGCCCGCAAAGCCAAATTGGGCGGCGAATATATGGTGGAAGTTTGCTAACAGAATTTTGGAAGAAGCTCGGATAGGACAAACGACATGTCGCGGATAGGAAAAAAACCAATCGCACTGCCCGCCAAGGTCGAGGCCCAGATCGGCCGTGAGCTGATCAAGGTCAAGGGACCGAAAGGCGAATTGAAGGTTGATTTGCCGGATGGCATCAGCGTGGAAAAGAAGGACGCGGTTCTGCACGTGCAGCGTCGCGATGACTCACTTGCCGCCATGCATGGGCTGATTCGCAGCTTGCTGGCGAACGCAGTGACTGGCGTTTCGGTGGGCTTCCAGAGAGAACTGGAGATCGTCGGTATTGGTTATCGCGCCGAAGCTAAAGGCAAAGTCCTCAGTTTTGCGCTGGGGTACTCGCACCCGATTGAGTTTGTTTTGCCGGATGGCATTCAGGTTGCGATTGACAAGCAGACCAAGTTGTCCATCACCGGGATTGACCGCCAGCGTGTCGGCCAGGCGGCGGCTACAATTAGAGGCCTTCGCCCACCGGACCCTTACAAGAACAAGGGCATCCGCTATGCTGGCGAAGTACTGATCAAGAAACAGGGCAAGGCCGGAGCGAGCGGATCGAAATAACCGGAGCGGGCGGTTGGCGATAATTTAAGCGGCGCCATTAGGTCCACGAGATTGATTGGCTGAAATTCAGCTTGGACAAGTCTGGATAATCCAGAACAGGCCAGGCAGAGGAACGGCGCAGAAATATGATCGAACAGCATTTACGCAATGAGCATCGCAAGCGGGTGCATACACGCTTGCGCAAAACTTTGTCGGGGATTCCGGCGCGCCCACGCTTGAACGTTTACCGTTCGCTGAACCATATCTATGCTCAGGTGGTGGATGATACCGTCGGCAAAACGCTGGCGGCTGCGAGTACGGCCGAGAAGAGTTTCGCAGAGAAAAGCGGCGGCACGGTGGCTGCGGCTAAGATGATCGGCAATGAAATCGCCAAGCGGGCGAAGGAAAAAGGCATTGAAAAAGTGGCGTTTGATCGCGGCGGGTACATGTACCACGGACGCGTGAAGGCCTTGGCCGATGCCGCGCGCGAGGGTGGATTGAAGTTTTAAGTTGGCACTGAGGCGCGTTATCAGTAGGCGGGTTTGGCGTAAGCGATCTGGTAGGGCAGCAGTTTAGGAGGACGATTGATAGAACGTGTAAATGCAGCAGGCCTTCAGTTGAAAGATCAGGTCGTTAACATCAATCGCGTGACGAAAGTAGTCAAGGGCGGTAAGAACATGAGCTTCGCCGCGCTGGTCGTCGTGGGTGATCCGGACCAGGGTGTCGTCGGATTTGGCAGCGGCAAGGCTCGTGAGGTCCCCCAGGCGATCAAAAAGGGCATTGAAGCCGCGAAGAAAAATCTGACGAAGATCAACAAGTATCGGACCACGATTCCGCACGAAGTACTCGGCAAGTACGGCGCAGGATTAGTTTTGTTGAAGCCGGCTCCTGAGGGCACCGGAGTGATCGCGGGCGGCGCGGTGCGTGCGGTTCTACAGGCTGTGGGTATTCATGACGTTTTGTCAAAGTCGCTCGGCACCACGAATCCGCATAATGTGATTCGCGCCACGATGGAAGCTCTTGGCCAGTTGCGCGAACGCAAGCGCCGCACACCGGCAGCGGAAGATGGCACGGTGATTCCCTCGGAGGGTTAGTCCGGGGATTCCGATTCAGATGGGTCGATGTAGACAGTGGCAGGAGACAGGAAGATCATGAGCGCGGCGAAAAAAGATACGAAGCAGGCAACGGCAAAAGGGACGATCAAAATCCGCTGGGTGATGAGCGCCATTGCGACGCCGCAAAAGCACAAATTGATTGTGCGCGGCTTGGGATTGCGCAAACTACAGCAAGTGGTCGTAAAGCCGGACAATCCGGGCATTCGCGGCATGGTTGCCAAGATTCCTCATTTGGTTAAGATTATCGACTAGTTGGGATCAAGCGGCATGGCGCAGCGGAAATAAAGTTTGCCGAAGCGGGGCGGAGCAATAGATTATGGATTTAAGTTCGATTCAAGTGCCAGCGGGAAAGACCCACGCCAGAAAGCGTGTGGGCCGCGGCATGGGTTCCGGGCACGGTAAGACCTCTACCCGTGGCCATAAGGGGCAGGGTTCGCGCTCCGGCACGAGCAACAAGCGCGGGTTTGAAGGCGGCCAGATGCCTCTGAAGCGTCGTGTCCCGAAGCGTGGGTTCACTAATATTTTTCGCAAAGAGTACGCGATCATCAATCTGAGTCGCATCGCGGAACTGAAAGAGACCGTCATCACTCCGGAGATGTTGCTCAAAAGCGGCGTCCTATCCAGTCTTCATGATGGCTTGAAAGTGCTGGGGGAAGGCGAGCTAAAAAAAGCTGTCTCTGTTTCGGCACACAAGTTCAGCGAGTCGGCGAAGGAAAAGATTCTCAAAGCGGGTGGCAAAGTGGAAGTGATCGCCGGATAGTCTTCTCCTGGCGATTCCCAGTCTGCAAAGCGCGGTCTGGAAATGTAAGAGAGAAGCATCCTTCGGGAGCGATCGAGACGGATGAACGGGAAGGTCAGTACTCGAACCGCGCTGCCGTTGATTTTTTTGGGGGCGCCTGGAACAGGCAAGGGAACGCAGTCGATCAAAATTTCCCTGCTCCTGGGGATTCCGCACATCTCGACGGGCAACATCTTCCGCGAGAATGTCCTGGAAGGAACCCCGCTGGGGATGCTGGCCAAGACGTTCATGGATCGCGGTGAACTGGTCAGCGACGAGATTGTAAACGGCATGGTGCGCGAAAGACTGCTCCAGTCGGATTGTAGTGGCGGATTTTTGTTGGATGGTTATCCGCGCACGGTGGCACAGGCCCAGACGCTGAAGCAGATTCTGGCTTCGCGCGGCCAGCAGGACCCGGTCGTAGTGAACATGAAAGTCAGCTACGACTTGATTGTGGAGCGCCTTAGTTCACGGCGCACCTGTCCGAAGTGCCACGCGGTGTATAACCTGAAAACGAAAACACCAGCGGCGGCTCTGGTTTGCGATTTGGATCAGACGGCGTTGGTCCAGCGTTCGGATGACCGCGAGGACGCCATTCGTGAGCGCTTGATTGCATACGAACTGCTAACGGCGCCACTCATTGAGTTTTACCGGAAAGACGGACGGCTGGTCCAGTTGGATGGTGAGCAGCGGCCGGAAAAAATCACGGAGGATCTGAGCCAGCTCCTCGCGGCGGTTTAAGGGCAGTGTAACGGAGCAGCGGTTTCAGGACTTTGAGAGATGATTATCTGTAAGTCAGCCTTGGAGATTGAGACGATGCGCCGGGCTGGCCTGACCACTTGGGAGCTGCTGAACGAAGTGCGCGCCCATGTGAAACCGGGAATTTCGACGTTTGATCTGGAGACAGTTGCGGAGAAATGGCTGGCCAAGCGCGGGGCCAAGGCCGCATTTAAGGGGCTTTACAATTACCCCTGCATTCTTTGTACTTCGGTTAACAACGAGATCGTGC
>CAMBEY010000241.1 GCA_945865705.1 Candidatus Sulfopaludibacter sp. SbA3 | reverse complement strand
CCTGAGTTATCCGCTTCTGTATTCCATCCTCCTCAATTGCTCTCCTAACAGAAAACTTTGCGTAGTTGTTTCCGTTCGCGGATACCGTCAGCTCGGGGTAATTTTCCCGTGATGCGGTTGTCTTCGTGGACCGCTTGCACGATGATGCGCCGCCGATTGATTCATGGCCTGTCATCCAAGCTGCCGCGAACGGTCATTGAGTATCTCTCGATTCGTTGTTTGGCGATACATTATTCGGCGATCCATTCGAGAGTGAGTTGCTCAATGGTTTGGAGTTTCTGTTCCCCTCCGTCGCAACCGGCGAGGGACTGAAGAGCATTTATAGGTGGAGATGTATATGTCCGGCGAAATAATAAAAGCAGTATCGCGGGTAGTATCGCGGATTGTTAAGGCCGGAAATCAATTCCTGGTCGCGCTTCTATTGTTAACCACCGTTGCATGGGCGCAGCAAGCCGTAACCACCGCCACGCTGGGCGGCACGGTGGAGGATCAAAGTGGCGGCCGGATTGTGGGCGCCCACATCATCCTGACCAGCCTTGACCAGAATCAGGTCTGGCGCACGCATACCGACGATCAGGGAACCTTTCGCCAGCCGTATCTACCTGTGGGCAATTACGAGATTCGCGTGGATCAGCCGCGCTTCAATTCCGTTGTTCAGCGCATCACCTTGGCTGTGGGCCAGTCGGTGGAGATGCCAATTCAACTCGCCCTGGCCTCTTCGTCCGAGACAGTTGATGTTACCGGCGAAGCCCCTCTGATCGAGTCCGTGCGAACGCAGTTGGCGACCACCGTCGCGCCGCAGGAGGTGGACAACCTGCCGCTGAATGGCCGCAACTATCTGGACCTGGCGCTGCTCTCACCGAACGTGTCTCGCACTTATTCCACCAACAACGACCGCTTCGCCGAGACCTCCGCCGTGCCGGGCACCACGCTCACCGTTGCCGGACAGCGCAACCTGGGCAATGGCTTTATCGTCGATGGACTTTCCGCCAACGATGACGCGGCGGACTTGGCCGGAGCGTTTTACAGTCAGGAAGTGATCCGCGAATTTCAGGTGGTTACGTCCGGCGGCATTGCCGAGTTTGGCCGGGCCTACAGCGGGACCGTGAACATCCTGACGCACTCGGGAACAAATAATTGGCGGGGGCGGCTCTACGGTTTCCTGCGCAATCAGCGGCTGGACGGCGCCAATGTTTTCGCGACAGTCGATCCTGCCACCAACCGGCGGCGGAAAGATCCGCTCACGCAGGCGCAATACGGCGCGACGCTGGGCGGCCCGCTCCAGCGCGACAAGCTATTCCTGTTTTCAAATTTCGAGCAGAATCGCCTGAACCGCGCCGGGTTCATCACCATCACCCCGGCTAACGCAGCGACGATCAACGCGCGGCTGGCCGCCATCGGGTTCAACTCTTCCAGCGTGGCAACCAACGTAACCACCGGCGAATATCCCACCGGCGACGACCGCACCAGCTACTTCGCCCGAGCCGATTACAACATGAGCGACCGGAACCGTCTGATGTTCCGCTATGGTCTGTACGACATCGCCAGCCCCAATGCGCGGGGCGTTGGCGCGCTGAACGCGGTGAGCCGCGGCACCCGCGTCACCGACCGCGACAATAGCTTCGGCGTCAATGAGGTCATGACATTGACTGAAAATTCGGTGAACGAGATGCGCTTCCAGTACACGCGGAGCCGCCTGAATGCGGATGGCAATGATCTGCTCGGTCCAGCCGTCAGCATCACCAACGTGGCGAATTTCGGCGCGGCCACGGGTTCGCCCACCCAACGCGACACGGACCTCTTGGAACTGGCTAATAATTATTCCACGCAGCGAGGCGCGCACTTCATCAAGGCGGGAGTGAATTTCCTCTACAACCGTATCAACATCTTTTTCCCCGGCTCGATTTTCGGCAGCTACACTTTTACCTCGTTGCCCAATTTCCTCGCCGGAACCTACAACACCAACAATGGATTCACGCAGTCGTTCGGGAAGATCGACTGGTTCCAGACCAACCCCAATCTGGGATGGTTTCTTCAGGACGAGTGGCGTCCCCGCCACGACCTCACCATCAACGCTGGGCTGCGCCACGATGTCCAGTGGATCGTTGACCCTGTCGAGACGCAATCGACCAACTTCAGCCCCCGTCTGGGAATCGCGTTTGCTCCCACCGATCACAAGACCGTTCTCCGCGCTGGTCTCGGACTCTACTATGATCGTGTGCCGCTGCGCGCGGTGGCCAATGCGTTGCGCGGCGCCGGGACTGAGTACAAGACAATCAGCATTGGTCTCGGGCAAAGTGGCGCGCCGGTGTTTCCAAACAAGATGACCACGGCTCCGAGTGGCGTGCTGCTGGCGCTGGCCACCATCGATCCCCAGATTAAGAGCCAGCACGCCATGCAAGCCAGCTTGCAGGTGGAGCGTGAGCTGATGAAGGGAACCTCGGCGTCGCTGGGCTATCAGCACCTGCGCGGCCTGAATATCATCATGCAGCGCAACTTGAATCCCTCGGCTTGCGCCGCCGCGGTCGATCCGGTGAACCTGTGCCGCCCCAATTCCAGCTTTGCTAACGTGAATCAGTACGGCGGGCAGGGCGATTCCTATTACAACGGTCTAAGTCTTTCGGTTAAGAATCAATCGCTCAATTGGGCGGCGCTGCGCGTTTCCTACACTTGGTCAAAGGCGATCGACAACACCGGCAACGCCTTTTTCAGCGCGCCGCAGAACAATTACAATATCCGCGACGACCGGGGACTTTCCGACAACGACCAGCGGCATCGGCTCACGCTTGGCGGTCAATTGCATGCGCCGCAATCGCGGTCTGACAATCTGCTTGGAAAAGTTCTGGCGGGATTTCAACTGAGCTCCATTTTCACTTACAGTTCCGCTTATCCGTTCAACGCCGTAATCGGCGGCGTCAATACCATTCAGGGGACGGCGGCACGACCGGCGGGAGTGGGGCGGAATTCAGGCGCCGGATTCAACTTGGCAACGCTTGATCTTCGCATCGCCCGCTCGATTGTGATTAACGAACGCTGGCGGCTGGAAGCCATGGCCGAGGGATTCAATTCGCTGAATCGCACAAATTTTCTGAATCCCAACGTCAACTTCGGAGCCGGGGCTTTTCCAACCAATCCGAGCAGCACGTTCGGCATCCCGCAGGCGGCGTTTGATCCGCGGCAAATTCAGTTTGGGTTGCGCTTGAATTTTTAATGCTCCACGTGCCGCTGTGTCCTTTATGGTTCGGAAGATTTAACCGCAGAGGACGCAGAGGTACGCAGAGACACAAGCCCGGATAAACTCAGCCAGAGAAACTTAGCCAGAGAAACTTAGCCAGATACTCGGTAGCATGAAGCTTATTAGAAATAGTTGTCATTGGGGTTGGCATGGGGGTTGGTGTAGGGGCCGCGAGCGCGCTCTTGCCGCGCTGCTCTGCCTGGGATTTTTCCTCGTTCCACACAGGCTGGCAGCGCACGCCAGCCTCATCCACTCGCAGCCCAATGCGGGCGCGCGGCTCGATCAGCCGCCCTCGCGGATCATGCTGGTCTTCAACGAGCGGATCGAATCCGTGTTCCATGCGCTGCGCGTGGTGGACTCGCAGGGCAGGGAAGTCGAGGTGGGCGAGACCCGTGTAATGGATGGCGGAGAGACGCTGATGGTTCCGCTTCCCGTGATGAATTCCGGCCCGTACGGCGTGTATTGGCGCATCAACTCGCTCGACGGACACCAGGTTCAAGGTCAGTTCGGATTTGGAATTCAGAGCGAACCTCCCACGGAAAAAAATCTTGTCGAGTGGACTCCGGTAACGGCGCAAAGTCTGCCAGCGTGGATATTTCCACTGGTAAAAGGTTCCAGCCTGTTGACGCTGGCGGTTTGGCTGGGCGGTCTGGCGGCGTGGATGTTGATATTTTCGCCAGGGCAGGGAAACTTTAGCGGACTCTCGCGCACGCTGGTGCTGGCGTCCGCGGCAACTTATCTGCTGCTGGAACTATGGGCGATCCTGGCCAGGACAGCGGTCTTTCTGGGTGGATCGATTGGATCGGCACTGGCATGGGCTCCGCTGCATGCGGTGCTCACCAGCTCCAGCTTCGGGCAGTGGTGGTCCGCCCGGTTTGCGCTCGCGTTGATCCTGCTGGCGCTGACCGTCATGGCCGTCAAGTCTCACTCACTGCGTGCTGGGCCGCACGCCTGGATAGCATATCTATGCGGTGCCCTCTCCGCCGGCCTGCTGGCTACCATTGCCGCCACTGGCCATGCGCAAGCCGCCGGTGAGTGGACCGTGCTGGCGCAGGTGGTGCAGTGGATTCACTTGTGCGCATCGACGCTTTGGGTGGGTGGACTCATCCACTTGGTTGTCGCGGTGGCCGAAGCAGACATCGCTGACTCCGAAACGCTGCGCGGGCTGTCCGGGATCGTGGAGCGTTTCTCGCGGGTGGCGCAGATTTGCGTCGTTGCGCTGATCCTCACGGGAGTCTTCAACACCTGGCTGCACGTTCCGGCCTGGTCGTCGTTCATTGAAACCGGCTATGGCCGCGTGCTGGCAATCAAGATTGTTTGG
>CAMBEY010000240.1 GCA_945865705.1 Candidatus Sulfopaludibacter sp. SbA3 | reverse complement strand
CAAGCCCGACCGAGTAATCGTTCTTGATGTCGCGCAGAATGGCGACATTCTTGACCTTCAATGTGGTACTGGCAAACTTGGCCATCACGAACCCCTGAAACGGGTCAATGAAGCATGTGCGGAAAATGTAATCGCCTATCTGAGTAACCCTGGGATTGGTGGAGGAGGGAGTAATCATCGGAATCTTATTTTGTTGGGCAACAGGCGCGGCGGCCAGTGTGCGCGAGGACGCCACCTCGCCGAGAATGGCGACTACGCGGTCGCGTGTGATCAACTTGGTGACCACAGTCTGCGCCTCCTCGGGCTTGCCTTGATCGTCTTCCACAACCACCCTGATCTGCTTGCCGAGCACTCCGCCCTGCTTGTTGATTTCCTCGATGGCCAGATCAATGCCGTTCTTGGTGGATTTGCCGAAGGTCGCCGTAGTACCGGTCAGCGATCCATATTCGCCAATGACTATCTCGGTGGCCGATTCAGGCGGACGGGAGCACGAAATTCCTGCAAGCGCGGCGAGACTGAGAATTGCTAATATAAATTTGGCTTTCATTGGACCCTCTCTTACGAATTAGTTCTCTGTTGGTGCCCTGCAAACCGCCACGATAATTGACGCGTACCGCCTGCTGCTCGTTAGAAGATTCTACCGCGCGGCGGCATTGAAGAAAATCATTGAGTTGTCATTCCGAAGCGCGGCGCTTTTTGCCGGGCTGAGGAATCTGCTTTGTTCTACACAGCGGAAACTGCAAAGCAGATTCCTCGCGGCGCTCGAAATGACAATTTAAACACTGATTCAACAGGCCGCTAACCGATGGCACCCAGCGATGGACCCAGAACCCGATTCGGATCATATGCCTGCTTGGCCACCTGCAACCGCTTCCACACTTCCGATCCGTAGTGCTCCTTCCACTCCTGCGCTGTTTGATACGGCGCGTAGGGAAGGTAGGCCTTGCCGCCCACAGCGCGCATGCGCTCAAGCATGCGCTGATTTACTTCCATCGCTTTCTGATACGCCACGTCATCATTGAGCGCGACGTTGCGTGGATAGAGCCAGAAGCCGAAGGCAACATCCTCGTCGGGAAACTTGTAAAGCGGGCGCTGGTGCAGGCGAACATTGTAGGCGTTTAACTGAAAGTCGGCTAGCGCGCCCATGTCCGCTGGGGTGGCGGCCAAATACTCCATGAATTCCTTGGTGGCCGATGCCGGGAAGATCATCGCGATGGAGGGCTCGCGCCGTGGATTCGTGCGTCGGGATTCCAGATCAGCGGAATTCTTGCCCACTTCCCTATCCAAATAATCTACAAATGAAGACCGCATCGGCTCGGACCGGAACGAGAACGACAAATTCTCTTTACGGGCCAACCCCTCTGGCAGAATAGTCCATTCCGGCTCCTGGCTACGGTGATAAAACTTGCCGACGTTGATCGAATACACCCAGCAGCCATCGCTCCGTCGGGTCGCGCGTGAATTCAAGTGATCAAATAGTTCGCTGCGCACCAAGTGGCTGGCGTCAGTCACAAAGGCGGCGAGATCGTCGTAGAAAAGGTCCTGGCGAACCACGTGTTCCGGCGCGGGCATAAGCCTGATCTTGACGCTCACCATGACGGCGACATTCCCCATGCCGCCGAGGGTCATCTCGAATAATTCCGGGTTGTGCCGCGCCGAGCATTCGAGAAGTCTGCCGTCACCAGTTACTACTTCAAGTTCCAATACATTATCCACGATGCCGCCGTGGAGGTGCGAGCTATTGCTGTACCCGCCTACGTTGAGAACGCCTCCGACAGACAACTTCAGGCAAGTGCCGAGCGTGGGCGGAACCAAGCCACGCGCGAGGCTTGGCTGGACCACATCATTCCAATAAGCGCCAGTCTGCGCCTCGGCCACTCCCGCATCGGACACCGAGACCACATTCAAGGTGCTGGAGTCGATGACGATGCCGTCCTGCGCGAGCGTCTGTCCCCAGCGGGAATGCGCCTGCCCGCGCACGGCTACCTTCAGGTTGCACTCATTGGCATAGCGGACGATCTTCACCACATCGCTCCCCGAGGCCGGCTTCAACACCGCCAAGGGTAATCGTTGCACATTGCGGCAAAGGTCAATGGAAAACGCCTGCCGGGTTGCCTCGTCTGTTTCCAAGGAGCCATCAAGAGCAGGAATATTGGCGAGCAGCATTTTTCGCTTTCACGATCTGTCAAATTGCAGGAAGGAGTGCGTGCTCAACAGGTAATCTAAGCGAGAGTGCGGTTGGGCCAAGGCCGCTTAACCTGGTTCCCGCACATCGCCATCTTTAGATTCATTCGTCGCGGAGCTTCCGTAGGCAGGCCCCATACCCAGCTTGATCAGACTCCGGGCATCAATCTTGCCGGTCGGATCGAGTCCCTGCGAGTCTTGAAAGGCTTTCATTGCCTCTATGCTTTCTTGCTGCCAGACCCCACTTGCCTCGCCGGAAAAGTATCCGGCATCAGCGAGTGCCTGTTGTATCTCCGCATAACGCGCTTTGGTAGGCACGCGTTGATTGGCTGGCGTAACAACGCGCCGTCGAACGGTGCGCCGCAGTGGCCGCTTTTTCGCTGGCTTAGCCTTGCGTGCGGCGGGCTTGGCTGGGGTAACAGACTTCTTAGTGGATTTCTTGGGGCTCTGAGCAAACGAGGCATTGGGCTGGACCAGAAAAACCAGGAACAGGGAGACCAATATAGCTTTCGCAACCACAAGCGTCCAGATTCTCATGGCACCTCGATGGCGAGAATAAAACAAATCCGGGCAGAAAGGAAGTCCTCTCTGCCCGGAATCGATTCCGGTACGAATTTGGTTACGGGGTTACGGCAGGGTTCCAGCCAAATAATGGGTGCTGGCCTGCCCTCCGGCAACCCGCTTAATCAGGAACACTACATCGGCCTTCGCACCCAGGGACTTCTGTGCGTTAAGAAGGTCGTCCACCTTGTTCACATCCTGATGGTTGACGGACAGGATCACGTCGCCACGCAACAGGCCCACCTCGTCGGCGAAGCTGTCTGGCTCCACGCTGGTTACTAGCACACCCTTGGCGTCGCCCAATCCCATGCGGCCAGCGGTCTCCGGCGTCAAGTTCTGGATGGAAATGCCGAATTTCGCCGGCGCGCCATCCTCACTACTTTCGCTTTCCACCTCGCCAGTACCGAGCCGGTCCGCAAAAACTTTCACGCGATCCCCGATCGCAACCTTCAGAGTTTGCTCTTTGCGATCGCGCATAATCTGAACATTCACCGACTCGCCCACGGGTGTATCGGCAACGGTGGCAACAAGATCATCACCATCCTTCACATCATGTCCTCCAATGGAGAGGATGACGTCGCCTTGCTTCATTCCGGCCTTTTCCGCAGGCCCACCCGGCTGCACCATGGTAACTACTACGCCGTGGGAAGCTCCCAGCGAACGCAGCAGCACAGGGCTCTGGTCGTTGCTCTGGAAGGAAACACCAAGAGAGCCGCGCGTTACCTTACCGCTCTTCACGATTTGGTTGTAGACCGTGATGGCCACGTTCGAAGGCTGCGCGAATCCCACGCCCGCATAGCTGCCGGTGCCGGTGGCGATGGCGGTGTTGATGCCGATGACCTCGCCGGCCATATTCACGAGTGGTCCACCGCTGTTGCCGGGGTTAATAGCCGCATCGGTTTGAATGAACTTCTGGAACTGACTGGAGCCGATATCGCGCCCCTTGGCACTGACTATGCCGGCAGTAACGGTCTCGTCCAGGCCAAAGGGGCTGCCGATGGCCAGCACCCAATCACCAACGTTCATCCCGTTGGAGTTTCCAACTTTGGCAAACTTCAAGGGCCTATCGGCCTCAATCTTAATCACGGCAATGTCGGTTTCCTGATCGGAGCCGACGATTTTCGCGTCGTATATTTTGGGATCGTCGAGTATCTTCACCTTGATCTTGTCCGCCTTGCTCACCACGTGGTGATTGGTCATGATGTAGCCCTTGGGATCAATGATCACGCCGGAACCGAGGCTGCGCTGCTTCATATCCGGCGGCTCGGCGCCAAAAGGACCGAAATTGAAGAATCGCTCGAATAGGTCCTGTTGATCGCCACCCTGCGGCCCCTGCTGACCGAAAGGAGACTGGCCGCCCCGCTGGCTAGTTGTCCGCAATGACGACTCGGTGTTGATATTCACCACCGCAGGGGCGATTTCCTTGGAAATTTTCGAGAAAACGGTGGACAGCTGAACGGGCGAGGGCAACTCAATCTGAGCCGCGTCAGTGCCACCAGAAGATTTTTGCGCCGCACGCACGCCGCGCGAGACTAGAGTGCCGACCAATATACCGATGGCCAAGGTAATTCCAATGGCCAAGGTGGGCAGGGCGCGACGGCCTCTCATTACAACCTTAACTGGTACTTCATTTTCCATATAAATGCCTCCGGTCCGTGGCGCTTGCGGGGAGAACCCCGGTCCCCATGCCGGTCGTATATCTGCCGCATTGGGGCCGCTACTGGCTTATCGAAACTTCGCCAAATTATAGCACGGACATTCTTTTGAAATTTTTAGGGGGTCGGCGACACTCAAACCAATATGACTTAAGTTGAGCCGTCCTGGCCTCTCACTGT
>CAMBEY010000239.1 GCA_945865705.1 Candidatus Sulfopaludibacter sp. SbA3 | reverse complement strand
GTACTCGATCCTCGGCATATTGGGGTAACCTTTGCCCTCGGGCGGAGTCAGTAGAGAGATGAGCTTACAACAGATCACTACCATCCAGCCCAACGATTCGACCCAACCGTCCGGGCCGCTAGCAGGGGCTCGCGACCAGTTTGGACGGGTGATCGACTACCTGCGCATCTCCGTCATCGACCACTGCAACCTGCGCTGCGTCTACTGCATGCCGGAATACGGGCTGAAGTTTCTCCCCGTCGGGGAGCTGCTGACTCCCGCTGAAATCGCCTCCGTGGTGCGTGTTGCCGTGGACGCCGGATTCCGCAAATTCCGCCTGACGGGGGGCGAGCCCACGCTGCGCCCCGACCTGCTCGATATCGTCCGCCAGATCGCCGCCATCCCCGGCGCAAGCGAGCTGGCCATGACCACCAACGGCATCCTGCTTCCCGACCTGGCAAAGCCGCTTGTCGAGGCTGGCCTGCGCCGCGTGAACATCCACATCGATTCGCTCGACTCGGCGCGGCTAACCAAGATCATGCGCTGGGGCAAACTTGAAGATATTTGGCGCGGCATCGAGGCCGCCGAGGCCGCCGGCCTGACGCCGATCAAACTAAATGCCGTGGTAACCCGCGGCTACAATGATGAAGACGTTGCCGCGCTGGCCGCACTGACCATTGAGCGTGACTGGCACTTCCGCTTCATTGAGATGATGCCGTTTGGCAGCGGCGAGTGCGCCCAGCTCGCGCGCGACCAGTACATCTCGAATGATGAAGTTCGCGCGCGCATTGAGGCCGCGCACGGCCCGCTGACTGAACTGCCCGCCGCCGATGTTTCCGATGAATCGCGCAACTACCGCTTGCCCAACGCGCGCGGCGTAGTGGGCTTCATCAGCCCCGTCTCGGCGCCCTATTGCGGCAGCTGCAACCGCATGCGCCTCACCGCCGAGGGTAAGCTCCACCTCTGCCTGCTCAACGATGACGAGATGGATATCAAGAAGCAGCTCCGCCAAAACGGCCCGGACGCCGTCCGCGAAATCCTGCTGAAGGCCGTTCACCAGAAGCCCGTTGGCCATCGCCTGCATGAAGGCCTGTTCACGCAGAACCGCCGCATGTTCCAGATCGGTGGGTAGATTGGAGCGGCGTGGTTCGTGATGAGCAAGACTCTCAAGTCGGCACAAACACTTGTTGCGCTAAGGGACGTACGTATTTCCGAGCACGGCTACGATGAAATGGCCGCCGATGGCATCTCTGTTGGTGAGATATTGGCCGGAATCAAGGATGCAGTTTTGATCGAAGATTATCCCGAATATGGCAAGGGGCCTTGCGTGCTTGTCTTGCAGAAAGACAGAATGGGGCTTCCGGTTCATGCAGTCTGGGGAATTCCGAAGAATACAAAGTCACCAGCAGTTCTGGTGACTGCCTATCGCCCGGATCCAGAACGCTGGGAGGAAGGTTTCTTGCGGAGGAAATCATGAGTACGAAACAACACACCAAGTTGATTCATGAGGGTCAATTTATAGCCGAAGTCGCCGTGGAACTGATCGAGTCAGAAGAGGGTTGGTCCCCGACGCTTTCTCTGGTTGATGCCGAGCGGCTGGATAAAGTCCGTGGATTGCTGCGTGGCGGCGATGTAAAAAAAGCCAGCCAATTTGCCAAGGTGTTCAAGCTCATGCCAGTTGGTGCTTAGGATTTTTCCCGCACAAGTGGATTTGTTTTCATGCTGACGAGGCTAATGACTCCATACCAGGTTGCCATTGCGACCGAGGCCGTTGCCGCGAGCGTGCTGGCACATGCTGGATGTGATGTTTCTATCCAGTACGGGGCGAATCAGCCTGGCTACGATGTCATAGCCACGAAAGGACAGCACGCGCTCAAAGTTTCCGTTAAAGGAAGCCAGGACGGCGGCTGGGGATTGATTCAATCATACAAGCGCGGGGCCTCCTACGCCGAGGCTGCCGAAGCTTGGCGGCGTGGCCAGCGGCCTGACATTGTGTTTTGCCTCGTTCAGTATCAGGGAGTTATTCCCGGGGCTGCCCCGAGGATGTATTTCGCATGGCCCGCCGAAATCTCAACGCAACTGAAGGCAGCTCGTGGTGGCCTCGGCAATACGATTCTGTACGAGCACTACGTTTTCAAAAAGGGAGAGGCCGCTGGCAAGACTGACAAATTGCCTGATTCCTGGTGGGCCTCCTCGCAAAGAATTGCTGAATTGTTTGCAAGAATTCAACATTAGTTTTCGGATATCCTCTTCTTCATGTCTTTCATTGCACTGACTATCGCTGGCTCGGACCCTTCTGGGGGGGCGGGCATTCAGGCTGACCTGAAGACGTTTCACCAGTTTGGCGTGTACGGCGCGAGCGCGATTACGCTGCTCACTGTGCAGAATACGCAACGGGTGAGTCGCGTGGAAGTGACTCCTGCTGAGTTAGTCATTCAACAGATAGACGCCGTGCTGGAGGATATGGCTCCCGGCGCGGCCAAGACCGGCGCGCTGGGCAGCTCCGAAGTGATTCGCGCTGTTGCCGAAAGGGCCAGCCGGTTCACATTTCCGCTGGTGGTTGATCCGGTGATGATCAGCAAGCACGGCGCGCCTTTGCTGGGTGCGGACGCTCGAGCTATACTCATTGCAGACCTGCTTCCGCACGCGTTTCTGGCAACTCCCAATTGGCACGAAGCGCTGGACCTGGCGGGGTTGCGTGAATCCGAGAACAATGACTACGAGTCACTCAGCCATCAGGCCGCACACGCGATACTTGCCATGGGCGCAAAAGCTGTGCTGATCAAGGGTGGACACCGCCCTGCCAGCCTATCGTCTGCGCCGTCAAATGAATCAAACGACCTGCTCTACCACGATAGCGAGGTGTACCTCTATGCTGCCCCGCGCATTGATACCCAACACACGCACGGCACCGGCTGCACTTACTCGGCGGCCATCACCGCATTGCTTGCAAAAGGCATGGAGTTGGTACAAGCCGTGGGCGTCGCGAAGCAGTTCATACACCGCGCCATCGTCAGCAATCCAGGCATCGGAGGCGGCTACGGCCCGGTAAATCACTTTGCCAAAACGGAGTGAGGCTCGATTGGCGCGGGAGCTTTCGGGAGCTTACTGGTAGCGAGGGGTCTGGCGGCGCTCGGAGGTAATGAGCGACTCGAAGATGGCCAGCACGCGTTTGCGGTAGGGAACGATGGTCTCGATGGCCTCGCGATAGAGCGGTTCGCGCGCCTGCAGGACGCGCCACTTGGCCAACAATACGGGATCGACATCAATGTCTCGGCGCAGGTTATCCAGCGAGTGGCCGCGCAGGAACAAGCCGTAGAAGAACGCAGCTTCACGCTGCGGCGACAGTCCATTCACCTCGGTGAACATCTCATCCAGCGACACGGGTTCCACGACCACGGCCTGACGACCGGGGCTGCTCATTTCGGATTGGCGCAAAGAGGGTGGCACAACTCTGCAACTATAGCTATTTTAAGGGCCACTGGCAACGAAAATCGTGCGCGATGGAAATCCAGCAGGAGAAGAGTTAGTTTCTTGCCGGCGGAATTGCTAAGGTTTCAAAGTAGACCAGGTACGACTGCGGCGATGCGGGTATCGAGTTTTTCTTCATACTGGTGCAGATGATGCGGAAGAGGTTCTCCTGTTCGGAGACGGCGGGAGCGAAATCTGGCGCTTCGACCGACGGCTGGGTCACCGCTAGATGCCCTAGAATATCGTAGATAATTTCGCTGGCGCCCGCTACACGTGTCCGAAAGTCTCCGCAGACAAATTGAAACTCTGCGTCCATCTCGTGAAAATACCACGCGAGACATGCGCAGAATTCCACCGCTGCCTCAAACTGCGCGAGCGCCTCAGCGGAGAAAGTCTCCGGCGCGTCTCCTGCTTTGCCTATGCGCGGGTCCAGCACCAATTGCACACGCCGGTCGTCCTCTCGGGCAAATTCGCGGACCTTTAACGAGCCCGACCGCGCGGAGGCCTTCCAATCG
Source organism: Candidatus Sulfopaludibacter sp. SbA3 (assembly GCA_945865705.1). GTDB lineage: Bacteria > Acidobacteriota > Terriglobia > 2-12-FULL-54-10 > 2-12-FULL-54-10 > SHUM01. The sequence goes on along the minus strand of CAMBEY010000239.1, from coordinate 643 downwards.
ACATGGCGGACGCTATCAGACCCGAGCATCTCGCGGATCGAGTACAGGTCGTGCCCCATGCCTTTCTGGAATGCCTCCAGTTCACCGCTGAGCATGGGCAGTATCTCAAAGAATTGTTCGTTAGGGCGAACGGCTGGATACACTAGAAGTTCACGGGAGAGACCCAAGTGCATTGTCTTGTCGAGGAACCCGAAGGGGAACCGGGTACTCAAATCGAAATGGTCATCGCGATAATGGCCGCGGCGCGGGAATTCTATCTCGACTTGGCGCTCAATCGCGCTGCCACGTGGCAAGAAGGGAAAGTAGAGCGGCTGATCGAAAATACCCCGCCTGGCCTGGACGTCACTAATCCCCGATGACTTCTTCCCTCTGCGGGAAAGTTTCGCCGCAGTTTTCGATCTGGCACCGGCATTTGCTTTCCGCTGTGCGAGTGCTAGCGCCGCCATGGCAAGTATCAGCGAGGCCCCCAGAGTCAGCAATCCAACCACGACCAACGCCCCTATGCTGAACCGATAGAAATCTGCGATTACCTTCCAAAGAGCCAACAAAACGACTACCGTGAAAGTAGCCGCCACACTGCCCAGCCGCAACCCTTGTGCGAAGACGTACTTCCAGTCAATGTACATGGCCTTTTTGCTTATAC
>CAMBEY010000238.1 GCA_945865705.1 Candidatus Sulfopaludibacter sp. SbA3 | reverse complement strand
TCGGCCCGCCCGGCTCGGGCAAGACCATGCTGGCCAAGCGCATGGCCACCGTGCTGCCGCGCCTTAGCTTTGAAGAAGCCATCCAGACCACCAAGGTACACTCCGTCTGCGGCCTGCTCGATCCCTCGCACGGACTGGTCACCCAGCGGCCCTTTCGCGCGCCGCACCATACCATCTCGGACGCCGGGTTGATCGGCGGCGGCATGATTCCCCGCCCCGGCGAAGTCTCGCTGGCGCACAACGGCGTGCTGTTTCTGGATGAGCTGCCGGAGTTTCCGCGCAACGTGCTGGAGGTCCTGCGTCAGCCGCTTGAAGACGGTCGCGTTACCATCTCGCGCGCGGCGATGTCGCTCACCTTTCCCGCCACGTTTATGCTGGCCGCGGCGATGAACCCCTGTCCCTGCGGCTACTTTAACGACCCCTCGCACGAATGCACCTGCACGCCGCCGATGATCCAGCGCTACGTCTCGAAAATCTCCGGGCCGCTGCTGGACCGCATCGACATCCACATCGATGTGCCCGCGGTGAAGTATAAAGAGCTGCGCTCGGATATTGTGGTGGAAAGTTCCGCGACCATTCGCGGCCGCGTGGAGGCCGCGCGGCAGATACAACAGGACCGCTTCGCTGCCGCTAAGATTTACTCGAACGCGCAGATGACGCCGCGCCTGATCCGCACCTACTGCACACTCGACACCGCCTGCGAGCAGATGCTGGAAACCGCCATGACCCGCATGGGTCTCAGCGCCCGCGCCCACGACCGCATCCTGAAAGTGGCGCGCACCGTGGCCGACCTCGATGGTGCGGCGCAGATCGCCACCAAGCACATCGCCGAAGCGATTCAATACCGCTCCCTCGACCGCACCTACTGGGCGTGATATTCTTATGGGAGATGTTCTCCCATAAAGGAGGAGACCAAGTTGAAGTCCTACATTTTCCCAATCACTTTGGAACGAGATGAGGATGCCTGGCGAGCGTACGTCCCTGGACTGGAAGAAAAAGGTGCGGCCACCTGGGGGCAGACCAAGGAAGAAGCTCTGCGGAATATTCAGGAAGTTGCGCAGATGGTGATCGAAGTCTTGATCGAAGATGGTGAGCCGCTGCCTCCCACCGTCTCCATTTCCGAACAGCCCATGGTGGCGATTAGCGTCGGATGACGGATTTTGCTCCTCTCCGATCTCTCACGGCCCGCCAGATCGTTTCCCCGCCTTGGAGAAGGACGGGTTCGTCCTGCGCAGGCAATGCGGGAGCCATCGGAATTACTTCCACTGGGATGGCCGCCGCGTGACAGTGTCGTGTCATCACTCTTCAGATACTTTTCGCATTGGCACACTGAAAAGCATTATTGATACCCAAGCTAAATGGACGGGTGCAGATTTGCAGCGGCTCGGCTTGATCACCTAGAGCATTTTCGCTGATGCTGTGAACCGAGCCGCGACCGAGAGGGAGCGGTCAGGTCTGACGATTCCCGCACGATAGATTTGACCGCTCCTCGACCGCACCTATTGGGCGTAAATGCTATAAGCTGAAATATTTGGATCGGTTCACTCGGCCAAATTCAGGGCTACGCGGGAACCGCATCGGAGATCGATTCGAGAGTCTCGGCTGCATCGCCAGCCGGCGAAGCCTTGGCACTCCAGGCCTGCATCATATCCAACACTTTTTGGCCCTTCGTCTGCATGTCCATGACGGCGTCCAGCATGGCAATACGAATCTCTTTGATGTCGTCGGCTTGGCGAATGTGCTTGCTCAGTTGCGACTTGGCGGCGATCAGTTTGGTGGCCAATTCCTGCGACTGAGCCTCCAACTCCATCATGCGGTCCTGCGAACCTTCGCTCTCCGCTTCCAGCTTGCGAATCACTTCCAGCGCCGTCTCGCGCTGCTCGCGGAACTGCTCATAGGCCGTGGTGAAATCCTGCTCAAGCGACTGCGTCCGCGCTTCCACTTCCGCATATTGAGCCTGGGCGGCGTCGCGCTCGGCGCCAACGGCATCGATGACCTCATGCGCTTCGTTCAGCAGGTTTGCGGTCTCCGTCGCGCGCGCGGCAGCGACCTCGGCCTTTTGCAGAAAGTCGTCGCGCTCCGCAGCCAATTCGCGAATCTTCTCTTCCGCGGCCTTCTCCTGTAGTTGCAGTTGCTCGCGGATGGCTTGCAGTTCCGCATCCATCTGCTTCATCGCTTCGGCATAGGACGGGGACTCGGTGCTAGCGGTACCAACGTGTGCCTGAGTTTCCGTGTACATCTGCTGGATCAAGCCTTCGGCGGCCTGCCGATCCCGCAGGTGGTGGGAGCGGGTAACCTGAAGCTCTTCCTGTAGACGCAGCACATTTTCTTCCGTCTCACGCAACCGCGCGCGACCGGCGTCGCGCTCGGCGGTGATCTGCTGAATCCATTTTTCGGTGGTCGACTTCTGCTCGGCGATCTGCTTCTTGGCCTCCGCCAACTCGACCTCGACGAAATTGGGACGGTTGGCCGAGAAAGCAAATTTCTGGTCGCGATGATTGGCCAGTTGCCGGGTCATTAACTCGGCGGCACCGCGCTCCTCTTCAATCATCCGCTTCATCTCATTGAGAGTGGCATGAAGCTTGCCGGATTGCAGTCTTTCATTCGCCATAATCACTCCCGCCATTTACGACCGCCTAGGTTTGCTGCTGCCTACGTCACCAATCTATGACATCGGCAATAGCTGGCCAATAGATCAATCGTCTCGATTGCGGAGAGGCCAACAGTACTAGGACTGGCGGTCTATGCCATATGCACTTGCGGTATAGAGCAAGCAAAGCCAGGCATCCGCAAGCGAGCGGATGTGCTTGATTCGCAGGAATTCCGCCACCGCTCCCTCGCGGTCGCGGCTAGGCCATCAGCAAACATGGGGGATTAGTTCGGAATAGGTGAAGAAGTGGTTTCCGCAACCGGCGCGCGGCCAAGGGCCGTGCGCAGCGCCTCGGCGTAGGACTCGATGGCGCGTGGATAACCCACGGTCTGGCCGTAGTACTTGCCCAGGGCGGCGGTCGCGTTGTCATGCCAGCCGTGCTTCACCAGGAAGTTTGCCGCGCTGTGGATGGCGTCTTCCATCAGGAAAGGATTTATGATCTGATCCCCATCGCCGTCCGCTCCCCACTGAATCACCGAGAACGGCAGAAACTGCGCGGCGCCGAGCGCGCCACCATAGGAGCCTTTCACAGCGAAGCAATCGCCGCCGCGTCTCTGGCAATAAGCCGCCAGCGCGGCCAGATTGTCCGCGGCGAATTTCCAGCGGCGCTCTTCTTCGCGCTGGACCATCAACGTGTAGAACACATTGAAGGCAACATAATTGCCAGTGTTGCGCCCGAAGTTGCTCTCCATGCGCAGCAGGCCCACGATAATCTGCGCATCCACGCCGTATTGGGCTTCGGCGGCATCGAGTGTCCGGCCATAGCGCGCCACGAAGTCCACGCCCTGTTTCACGGAGGCGGGAGCCACCAGCCCGGCGATAATCTTGTCCCAATCAATATCGCGTGCCGCGACCACACGAGGCGCGAACACTTCGACACGGTTGTCGGAAAGCAGCGCCTCGGCTTGCCCGAGAGGCACTCCTTGCGCCTGCATCTGCGACAACAGATACGCCTCGCGCTCAGCAGGCAAACTAGCGGCCAGAACTGGCGCGGCGATGACAACGGAAAGAATGGTGGCGAGGACGGCGGAAATCATAAACGGGTTTGCCTCCTGCAAACAGGCAATGGGACGGTCACGATTATTGTGGCTCTGTTCAGTAAAAATTGCGATGCGTAATTCCAGATATTTTCGTGAGTCTCAAGGCCGTCAACAGCGCGACAAAAGGAGGATGCAGGAATTAACCAGCCAGCGCGCGGGGCAACGTATTGTCGTTACTGAGCGCGCCAATGCCCTGCGAATTTTGCGTGTAGCGCAACACCTGAAGGTCCGCGGCCAACTCGCCCGCCGAGCTGTAACGCGCGCCTGGATCCTTGGCCAGGCAGCGGCGGAGCAGGGCATCAAGTTCCTTCGGGAGAGCCCAATTGAGCTGGCGTACAGGAGCCGGCTGATTATGCGCCACGTTGTAGGTAATCTCGGTGACTGAGCGGCCCGAAAATGGCAGTTCGCCGGTGAAAATCCAGTAGAGCATCACGCCGAGAGAGAAGATGTCGCTTGATCGCCCCGCCGCCAAGCCCTTAAGTAGTTCGGGAGCGACAAACTCAGGCGTGCCCGGCACTCCATCGTCTTCCTCACTCGCCTCAATCAGGCGAGCGATGCCGAAGTCCACCACCTTGGTATGCAGATCGGCGGTCAGCAGCACATTTGCCGGCTTCAGGTCGCGATGAATGATGCCCCGGCAATGGGCATAGTCCACGGCATGTGCAATTTCAATGGCCACATCCAACCGTTGATTCAGATTCAGCAACTGCTTGCCGAAGCGCGGCGTGAGCGCATCCTCCAGCGTCTCGCCCTCCACGTACTCCATGACGATGTAGGGATTTCCCTGCTCGTCCTCAGCCACATCGAATATGGTCACCAGGCCGGCATGCACCAGCTTGCCGGCGGCGCGGGCTTCTTTGAACAGCCGCAGCTTCTTCAAGCGCAGTTCTTCTTCATCCATTTCGCGCGCGCTCAGCACCTTCA
>CAMBEY010000237.1 GCA_945865705.1 Candidatus Sulfopaludibacter sp. SbA3 | reverse complement strand
CAGCTGTTCCGCCGCTCGCATCCGTCGGGTATCATGAATGGAAGTATTTATTTGGTAAATTTTAAAAATTTTGAATCTTCGGACAATTTGGAAAATTTGGATTCAGAAAATTTCGGTTCAAAACGGTTCGATGACTCCGCCGATTTCGCATACGAGGTGAATATGGTTCGTTTGGAACCGCATAACGCGGAACTGTTGATCAAGATTTACGACCTGCGCCGCGAAGAGAAACTGCGCAAGGGACGCGCCTGGCTGCTCGCCAATTTTTGGGCGGAAGACCTGAAGGGCTTTCTGGAAATCTGTCCGCTGGGCAGCGAGACCAACGCGCACTACCGCCAGGTGATTACTTACTGGGACATGGTCGCGGCCATCGTCAATCGCGGCATGCTCGACGAAGACCTTTACTTCGAGACCACGCTCGAGGGCATGCTCACCTGGATTCGCGTGAAGAAAGTCGTCGCGGCATTCCGCGAGACGCGCAAGAATCCCCTGTACGTCCGTAACCTCGAGCTGATGGCCGAGCGCCAGCAGATATGGTTTGAGCAGCGCGCCCCCGGCGCACTCGAAGCCACGCTGAAGGGCATGGCCGCTGCCCGCGCCCACGCCGCCGAGAAGAAGTAAGTAGCCATGTTTCGTCCTGGATCTTTTTTCACAGAGCCGCGCGCGTCAGCAAGCGGACACGTTCGCCGGAAGATGGATGCCCGATTTGCGGACCTATCACGCCGGTAGCTGAGGTCCGGCTCGCGCACCCATCACGCCCCGCTTTATCCGGGCGCGTGACATTGGAACCTGTGCTTGCGCCACCGTGTCCGCTCGCTGACGCGCGCGGCTCTGTGAAAACTCTTGGCTGTTTTTCTTGTCATTCCGAGCACAGCGAGGAACCTGCCTTTGCACTTCGTATCGTGAATTAAAAGCAGATTCCTCGCTGCGCTCGGAATCACGACGATTTTTCTTCAGATCGATAAGAGTTGACTAACGCCATGCCATCACCCAGTCGAACCACAACGCGAAAGCCCGCTCGCATCACTTCGCCAACATTGCCTGAGCGCATCCGCGCCGCCGTGCGCCGCTCGCTGAATCAGCCGAAGCTTAAGGTGGAAGTCCGCCGCCGCGCTGGCCATTTCACCGGACAGTCCGCTGGACAGTGGCGCGTCCGCCTGATCGAGAATCGCCGCACGTCCGAAGCCATCGACCTCGGCGCAAGCGAGATCAGCGTAGTGAAAAAGGTGGGCCTGATCCCACCCGACCGCCACGGCGACCTGCGCATCGCCCTCGCCGGCATCCGCGAGGATTGGTCCGGGTAGCCACGGTCAGCGAGCTTCTGACCGTGGGCCTTTAGGTGGCAACCGGCCTCCGGCCTGTTGCGCTTCCAGGCGGGCGAAACCTCCGCTTGATTGTGTGGTGTTTAGTATATACAACCAGAATATGATTACTTTGCCGGAGCCGGTGGCGTTTCAGGGGGATCGCGGCAACGAGCAGAAGAATCTCGATCAGCACGGCGTTTCGGCGCAGGAGATCGAAGAGGTATTTTTTGATCCTCGCAAGAAGTTGCTGGAAGATAGGTTTCATTCCGGCACCGAAGACCGCTACATTCTGCTGGGTCAGACGCGGCAGGCACGCTTTTTGATGGTGGTTTTCACGATACGGGCCCGCCGGGTTCGTGCGATATCCGCGCGCGACTTGAACAAGAAGGAAAGGCGCCTCTATGAAGAAGCAACTTAAGCTGCGAAAGTTCAATAGTGAAGATCAGGAGCGCACCTTCTGGTCTCAACTGGACTTGTCGGAATACTTCGAGCCGAAGAACTTCCGGGAGGCGGTTTTTCCGAACCTCAAGCCTACTACTACCTCCATCTCATTGCGCATGCCCAACTACATTCTGGCGCGGCTGAAGGAGCGCGCGCACGCCCTGAACGTGCCGTATCAGACGTTGATGAAGCAATACATCAGCAAGGAAGTGCTGAAGCCGTAGTGCATTCAACGATTGGGTTTCAAGAGGCACTTCCGTGATGAATGGATATGCGCACCTGAGCACCTAAAAAGGTGCTATTATGCTCTAGCGGAGGCCAGCATGCTGAATCTGACCCAGGACATTCAATCGCTCACGACTTTTCGGCGGCGGTCGGGCGACTTCATGAAGCAACTCAAGAAGAGCAAGCGGCCCGTGGTCCTGACCGTCAAGGGCAAGGCGGCTGCCGTCGTGCAGGATGCCGAGGCTTATCAGCGCTTGCTCGATATCGCCGCGCGCGTCTCCCCGGAGGAGGGCATCCGTCAGGGTCTTGAGGATGCACGCAAGGGTAGATCGGTTCCGGCGCGGGATTTCTTTGCCGCGTTCGAGGCCCGCCGTGGCTTACGAGGTTAATCTTTCCAGACGCGCCATGCGCGATCTGGCTTATTTATTCGATGAGATCAACACAGGGCATTCAGCGGCGGCGCAGTGCTGGTATCTCGGCCTCAAGAGGGCCATTCTCACGCTGGAGGAGCGACCGAATCGCTGCCTGCGTGCGCCTGAGTCGGCCCGCCTCCGCCAGTTGCTCTATGGACGCAAGCCGCATGTCTATCGCATCATCTTCCGCGTCATCGAAAAGCAGAAGTCGGTCGAGATCCTGCACCTCCGCCACGGCGCGCGCAAATCGGTTCTCCCTTTGGAAATTCTTTGATGCGACTGCCAATCCAATTGAACCGAGCATCGCATCAGCCCGATAATGGTTCGGCCGGACTTCTGTCTCCTGACTTTTAACTCCTGACTTCTGGACTTGTCTCATGATTCTTGGCGATTATCAGATTGACATCGTAATGGACGGCCACTTCTGGCTGGACGCGGGATCGATTTTCGGCGTTGTCCCGCGAACGATTTGGGAGAAGCGTGTCGTTGTTGACGAGCGGCATCGCATGAGGCTGGCGGTGCGCTGTCTGCTGGTGCGCGACGGCAAGCGGACCATTCTGATTGACAGTGGGCAGGGCAACAAGCAGTCCGAGAAGTTCCGCGACCGCTACAGCGTGGAGCAACCGCTTACGCTGCTCGATAACTTAAAGGCCAAGGGCGTCAAGCCCGAGGACGTCACCGACGTGGTCAACTGCCATCTGCATTTTGATCATGCTGGCTGGAACACCATCCGCGAAGGCGGGAAGCCTGATGGCGCGATCATCCCTACTTTTCCCAATGCGCGCTACTGGTCGCAGCGCAAGGAGTGGGAGCGCGCGCAGGTTTTTACCACGCAGCGCGATCAGGGAAGTTTTCTCCCCGAGGATTTCATTCCGCTGGAGGAGCCGCGCTGGGAGTTGACCGACGGCGAGAAGCCTATCATCAAAGGCATTGAGTTACTCGTGCTGCCCGGGCACTCACTCGACACCCAGGGCGTACTCATTCAGGCGGGTGACCAGAAAGTAGCGTTCCTCGGCGATCTCACTCCCACGCGCCATCACTTCAACTACGCTTGGATCGCCGCGTACGATCTGCATCCCACCGAGGCGCTTGCCACCAAGCGGCGCATCCTGCCGCGCGCGCTTCGCGAGAAGTGGCTCTGCGTGATGGGCCACGACAACGAAGTCCCCGCCGGCCATCTGGTGGAAGACGACCGTGGTCAGATCGGCATCATCCCCGCGGAAGAATTTAGCGATTGATCCGAGCCGCGACAGTTATGGAGCGGCCACTATCCAGATGGAGCAGCGATGGCGGGGATTGGAAATGCCACCTTCGCAGCGAGCTTGGTCGAGCTACATCGAGTGATTCGGTTCGCTCGACATCGTGGCCGCTCCATCACTGTCGCGGCTCGGATTCGCGCTTCCAGCGCGCGTGATCTTTTAGAATGCAGCGGTCCATGGCCACGGCTAATCCTGCGGCACGGGCGCGTTGCGCGGACTGCGCGTCCACTACGCTCTCCTGCATCCAGATGGCCTTGGCGTGCAGCGCAATGGCGGAATCCACCAGCGGCGCGACGAGCTCCGAACGCCGGAAGATGTCCACGATGTCGATGGGGAAGGGAACCGCTTCGAGCGTGGCGTAGGATTTCTCGCCCAGCACCGCGCGCTCATTTGGATTGACGGGGACGATGCGATAACCCTGTCCCTGCAGATACTCCGCAACACCGTGGCTGGGTCGCCACGGGTCATTCGACAAGCCCACCACGGCGATGATCCTGGCCGCGAGCAGAATATCGCGCAGCCGCGATTCTTCATCGCCCAGCGAAGGGTCGTTACCCGGCAGTCTGCAAGACAGGTCGGACATGGTACCTCGATTGATTAGATCCGAGCCGCGACAGTGATGGAGCGGCCACCATGCCACGCAACGCGATGTGTCGGTATCACGCGTACCGTCCCGCTGCGTCGGATCAGTCACCGGAGCAATCTCCATGCTATCATCGTCAATGAAAGCGCGAATCATCTCACGCCTGAGCCTTAATCAATGAAGAAGAGTAAACAACTTCCAGCGACCCTCCCCAGCAACTGGAAGGACCAATTGAAGTCCGCCGGCTTTGCTGTCGCCGAAGTTTCCGGCGCGACGGCTGTGAGCCGCAACGGCTGCTCAGCCACCATCGAAGTCTCCGGCCAGGGTTCTGAAAGCCAGCCGAAGTTTCGCGTGCGACCCGGCGTGGTGATCGGCACTCCTTCAGGTGAAGCCATCG
>CAMBEY010000236.1 GCA_945865705.1 Candidatus Sulfopaludibacter sp. SbA3 | reverse complement strand
GGGACCGCTGAGACGCTGGTCGATCAGGCGAGAGTAGCGGACATAGTAGAAGGTGAAGACACCCGCGCCGCCCACCACGGCGAGCAGCAGAGTAGCCACCATGACCCGCCCAAATGGGCGGACCAGCGTTTCCCATCTTTTTCCATCTTGAATAATAACGCGCATGGCAGGACGTTCTTCGCCTGGTACACCCTGGCACACAATGATGCCCAATAACATCCGCTGGATACCGAGTTACTTTGCGGTAAGTATCTTATTCCCCGCCGCGGGCGTGAAGTGCAGATCCAATTGTTTCACCAACAAGTCGACAGTAATAGAATAGTCGATGTCAATGTTCACGTTGGGGTTCACCTTCTCTGCGAACACCTGGTTGGGCTGGAGAGCAATACCAATATCCCGCGCCGACTCCATCACCATTCTGTGGATGTCCAGTGAAGTCGAGCGATCATACGTCGAAGTGCGCGCGATATTGTTGATGCTATCCTGTAGTTGGTAGTTGTTAATGTATGGGGGGAGCAACCGGAAGGCCGCAAAAACGACCGCCACCAACACGAGAATCATGATTATGCCGGTAAAGGTGAGGAACCCTCGTTCTTTGTTTGGTTTTGGCATGGCTATCTTCTGCCCTCCTGGATTTCAATATTCTTTAGCGGAGCGCGATGAACCGCATGGCTTAGGCGTTCCGTCCACCCCATAGCACCCGTTTCGCCCGCGCCATCATTTCAGATCATCCGCCAAATCAATCCTATCACCCGTTCCTGGGCATGTCGAGAACTCCACGAATCGGGCCATTCGGAAAAGTCTCATTTTCGCCAACAGCAGCGGAGCGCTGCGTGTCTCCTCCGGTTCATTACGGTCATCCCGCGCGCATTGTGTATGGATTTTACCTGCCAACTCTGCAACAATTCCTCCGTCATCCTGATTTGAATCCAGCCACCGTGGACTGCGCCGCTCATGCATCCTCTTGAAACCTATCTCAGCGAGCTACAGAAAGTCCGCCTTTCCCAGGCCGGAGTCGCCGAGACTTCTTACTACACGGCTCTGGCCAATCTGCTGAACGACACGGGCAAGACGCTCAAGCCCAAAATCCTCTGCGTCCTCCAGCTCACCAATACCGGCGCGGGCAATCCCGACGGCGGCCTCTACACCGCCGACCAGTTTGATAAACGTGCGCCCGGCACCCTGCAGCCGGGACAGCTACCCGCTCGCGGCGCAATCGAAGTGAAAGCCGTCAGCGATGACGCCAAGGCCACCGCGCAAGGCGAGCAGGTTCGCCGTTACTGTGAGCGCTACGGGCAGGTGCTGGTAACCAACTATCGCGACTTCATACTCGTTGTCCGTGACGCTTCCGGCCAGCCGGAGATTCTGGAATCCTATTCGCTCGCCGCCAACGAACCGGCCTTCTGGTCCGCCGCCGCCACGCCGCGCGCCACCGCCAGCAGGCATGGCGAACGCTTCCTCGGCTACCTTCAGCGCGTGATGCTACACAACGCCGAACTGGCATCGCCGCAGGACCTCGCCTGGTTCCTGGCCTCCTACGCCCGCGACGCCAAAGCCCGCATCGATGCTGAGAGCAGCGGGGAACTTCCCGCACTCGCCGCCGTTCGTGAAGCGCTGGAAGAAGCGCTGGGCCTGAAGTTTGAAGGCGAGAAGGGCGAACACTTCTTTCGTTCCAGTCTGGTGCAGACGCTTTTTTACGGCGTCTTCTCCGCCTGGGTACTGTGGGCCAAGCAGAATCCGCCCAACTCCAAGCAGCGCTTTGACTGGCGCACGGCGGCTTTCTACCTGCAAGTGCCCATGATCGCCAAACTCTTTCACCTTGTCGCCGATCCCCACTCGCTCAAGAACCTCGGGCTGGATGAAGTGCTCGACTGGACCGGCACCGTGCTCCACCGCGTGGACCGCCGCGCGTTCTTCGATAAATTTCAGGAGTCCCACGCCGTTCAATATTTCTACGAGCCCTTCCTCGAAGCCTTCGACCCGGAGCTGCGCAAGCAGTTGGGCGTCTGGTACACGCCGCCCGAGATCGTCAAGTACATGGTCGAGCGCGTGGACACCGTGCTGCGCGAGGAGTTGCACCTGCCCGACGGCCTGGCCGACAAGAACGTCTACGTCCTCGATCCCTGCTGCGGCACCGGCTCGTTTCTGGTGGAGGTGCTGGACCGCATCCACCGCACCCTCGTCGAGCGCGGCGGCGACGCGCTGCTCGCCCGCGACCTGAAAGACGCCGCGCAGCATCGCGTCTTTGGCTTCGAAATTCTCCCCGCGCCGTTCGTCGTCTCGCACTTGCAGCTTGGCCTGTTCCTGCAAAACGCAGGCGCGCCACTCTCGGAAGCCAAGCACGAGCGCGTGGGCGTGTATCTCACCAACGCCCTCACTGGCTGGGAGCCGCCCCACGGCCCCAAGAAGCGGTTTCTCTTTCCCGAACTCGAGGCCGAGCGCGACGCCGCCGATGAAGTCAAGCGCGACAAGCCCATCCTCGTCGTCCTCGGCAACCCCCCCGTATAACAGCTTCGCCGGCATCTCCAAGATGGAGGAAGAACGCGACCTGAGCGAAGCGTATCGAACCACCAAGCACGCTCCCGCACCGCAGGGACAGGGACTGAATGATCTCTATGTTCGATTCTTCCGCATGGCCGAACGGCGCATCGTGGAAAAGACAGGCAAAGGCTTGGTCTGCTTTATCTCCAACTACTCGTGGCTGGATGGACTGTCATTCACCGGAATGCGCGAGAAGTATCTTGAGGTCTTTGACCGCATCTGGATTGACAATCTCCACGGTGATCGCCGCATTTCAGAATATGCGCCTGATGGACGGACAAGCGAGACTGTATTTGCGACACAGGGGACATCACCAGGGATCAAGATTGGGACTGCTATCAGCTTGTTGGTTTCTCAAAAAGATTCCCGAGAATTGGCACAAATCTGGTATCGCGACTTTGAGCAGGCAAGGGCTGCCGATCGGCGAGCGGTATTAGTAGCGGCGGGTGAGTCTCGTGCCCTAGTGCCCTATTTGGAATTTAGGCCCCTGCCTAGCCTCGGCCTTCCATTTAGGCCAAGAAATATGTCTGGAAGCTACGAAAGATGGCCACTTTTGCCAGATTTGTTTCCTATAAGCATCCCAGGCGTTAACACTAGTAGAGACCTAGACTTGGTTGACATAGACAGGTCTAAGCTTGACCAACGCATGAATCGTTATTTCGATGAGAGAATCAGTGACCAATCTGTGAAGGAGAGATCCCGGTCGCTTATGGCCCCTTCAGGCCGCTTCGATCCGATTGCTACTAGACGACACCTATTAACAAAGGGGATCAATTCTGGGTTCTTCGTTAATTATACTTATCGGCCATTCGACAGTCGACATCTCTATTGGCATCCAGAGACAAAACTTCTTGATGAGAAGCGAGAGGAATTATTCCGGGCTTCGAAAGCAGGAAACCTATTTCTAACTTCCCGCCAGAAGGCAGAGCGGCAAATCGAAGGAACGCCCTTTATTATTACGAGAAGGATTGCGGATCGGCATCTGACCCGTCCAGGCAGTAACCTTTTCCCAATTAGTGCTAAGGGTTATTCTCCGAAGCAACAAATGCACATGACCGAACTCGCTCAAGCTGAGGCGGATTCAACAGCAAATTTGTCTGAGCATGCCATTAGTTACATCACGGCGGTTCGTGCTCAGCATAATGAGAACGAAGTAAATCCCGCTTGGTATCACACTCTCGCCATTGGCTACTCACCCGCTTATCTAAGCGAGAATGCCGACGGCATCCGTCAGGACTGGCCGCGCATTCCGTTGCCGGATAGCAAGAAATTGCTGCTGGCCTCGGCGGAACTGGGGCGGCGGGTGGCCGCGCTGCTCGACACGGAAAATGACGCGGGCGGTGTAACGAATGGCGGCATCCGGGCCGAGTTGAAACCGATGGGTGTGCCCGCGCGCTCGGGCGGCGGGGCGTTGCGCGAGGATGAGGACCTGGCCGTTACCGCCGGATGGGGACATCGCGGCAAGGGAGGTGTCGTCATGCCCGGCAAGGGCAAGCTCATCGCTCGCGCCTACACGGATGCCGAGCACAAAGCCATCAGCGAAGGCGCGGCAGCGCTGGGTCTCACCGAGAAGGACGCCTTCGTGCATCTCGGCGAAAGCACCTGCGACATTTTCCTGAACGATGTCGCCTACTGGCAGAACATTCCCTCGCGCGTCTGGGAGTACACCATCGGCGGGTATCAGGTGATGAAGAAGTGGCTGTCCTATCGCGAGCGCGACATTCTGGGCCGGCCGCTCAGTGTGGACGAGATGCGCGAGGTGCGCGACATGGCGCGGCGCATCGCCGCCATCCTGCTGCTGGAGCCGGCGCTGGACTCGAACTACCGCTCGGTCCGCGACCACGCCTTCCCCTGGCCTCCCGCCTGAGGAAGCCACGGCACTGAAAAAGGTGCCGTGGCTTCCAGTGCTGATCCGAGCAGCGCCTGGGCGTGGAAGTGAGCAAAGTGCAGTAACAGTGCCGCGACCGTCAGGGAGCGGGGGTTGGTTTGGCATAGGCAAGAAACCAGCAACCCCCGCTTGCTCACGCGCGCGGCACTGTCACGGTTGCCGTGGATGGCCGCCGCTTCCTGATCAACACGCCGGTGGAGGGCAGCGAGTCCGCGCCGCTCACCGTGATCACCAATTTCCCCTCCACATTAAAGAAGTGAATGCCGCGTGACGGGTGTTG
>CAMBEY010000235.1 GCA_945865705.1 Candidatus Sulfopaludibacter sp. SbA3 | reverse complement strand
TCAAGTACAGCTTTGACATTCAACATCAGTTGAGCGACTCGTTCCTGCTCCGTGTCGGCTACTCGGGCACGCACGGCGTGCATCAGGGCATCGTCTATGAAAACAACGGACGCCGCCCGGACATCCGCAGCGACGGCGTACTGTCCTTCGTGGGCGCCAACGCCAATCAGAACACTCGCTTCGGACGCTCGCGGCATCGCGAGTTTTTCGGCAATCAGTTTTACAATTCGCTGCGCCTGGAAACAGAGCAGCGCGTAACACGCGGCTTGCAATTCCGCATGGCTTACACCTGGGCGAAGAACATTGACGATGGCACTTCCATCACCGGCAGCACGGATTTTGATAGCGATGGCGCGGCACGCTATTGGACGCTGCGTGAGCGCGGCCCCTCCGCGCTCGATACGCGCCATGCCTTCACCTTCAACTCTGTGTATGCACTGCCTGGTAAAGATATAGCGGGCATGGCGGGCAAAGTACTTGGCGGATGGAGCCTGAGCGGCCTGATGCGCCTGTCTTCGGGCCAGCCCATTACTCCGGTCATGGGATTTGACCGTTCACGCACCGTGGTAGGCACGCGCTACCCCAGCGTCGCTTCGGGTGCCAACAACAATCCCACCAGCGGCACCTCGGCCGGATGCGGCATTATCGCCGCCGGTTCCCAGCTCGGCACGCCGGATCGCTGGTTTGATCCCTGCGCCTTTGAAATGCCCGCCAACGGATTCCTCGGCAACCTGGGACGCAATACGGTTTCCGGTCCGGGAATCGCCACGGTGGATTTGGGCCTGTCCAAGAACTTCAAGCTGGCCATGCTCGGCGAGCAAGGCGGCCTGAACTTCCGCGGCGAATTTTTCAACGTCCTGAATCGGCCCAACTTCGATACCCCGGCGTTGAGCCTGTACAACTCCGTCGGCGCCGGCGTAAATACCCCTTCGATTCTGCCCAATGCCGCCCGCGTAACCGGCACGGCCACCTCGGCGCGGCAGGTGCAGGTCGCTCTCAAGCTGGTCTTCTAACTTTTCCCTCCAACCAAACAAAAAAGGCTCCCGATCATGGGAGCCTTTTTAATTTTGCTTTGATCCGAGCCGCGCCAGTCATGGAGCGTCCACCATGTGCGTCAACGCGATCACCTCGGCCTTCACGCAAAACCCACTTGAATGATGTATTCCTGTACTCCCAACATCGGCGCGTTCATGGGCATGGTGGACGCGCCATTACTGGCGCGGCTCGGATCACACATCAACCCGCGCTGTTATCCACGCTGGCCCACAGGTACCACGAGGCGATGGAGCGATAGGGCTGCCAGCGCAGGCCGTGCCGCTCGACGGTGCTGAGCGCGGGCAGCGACTTATATCCGTAGGCGCGCTGCACGGCTTTGCGGATGGCCAGGTCGCCGGTCGACAGCACGTCGGGGCGACCGAGCGTGAAGATCAGGAACATCTCACTGGTCCAGCGACCGATGCCCTTGACCTGGGTGAGATGCGTGATCACTTCCGCGTCGGCCATGCGCGAGACGCGGCGCAGCGGGAAGGTGCCGTCCTCCACGCGCGCGGCCAGATCGCGGATGTAAGAAATCTTCTGGCGCGACAGTCCCACTGCACGCATCCGCTCTAAAGGCATGGCCAGAATCTGTAGTGTCGTGGGAAATCGGTGTGAGGGAAAAAGTTCGCGGAAGCGCCGCAGGATGGTTCCGGCGGCCTTGCCGCTCAATTGCTGATAGATGATGGCCTCGACCAGCGCGCGAAAGTAGTGGCTGCGCCCGGGCTTTCCGCTCTGAGTGAGGCCGAGCTGGCAGGGGCCGACGCGGCCAATCAGACCCGCCATGACTTTGTCAGCGCGCGATAGTTCCGCGACTGCTTCGTCGAGCAGGCCTTCCGTCCGTATGTTGCGCCGCGTGTCGAAGATCATGGAAAAACCAGAAGACAGAAGTTAGGAGTTAGGAGTTCCGGCTTTATTCTGACTCCTGACTCCTGTCTTCTGACTTCGTTCTTAGTTTATGGCAATCGTTACGGTATTGCTCAACTGGCCTTCGGCGGTGGTGATGGTCAACGGGACGCCGTCGCCGAGCGTGGCGCCCGGCGGGACGCGCACGTTCACTTGATAGAGGCCTACAAAACCAGGCGCGAGTCCGGCGAAGTCGAGCGCGGCCACCGTGCCACCGATACGCACTGTGGGATTGCTGACCAGCACGGGTATCGACGTGCCATTCACTCCCGCGGGCAATCCGCTGGGCAGCGCGGGAGTAACCCGTCCCAGTCCAGAAGCGAAGATGATGACCACATCGCCGCGCCGGGTGGGCCGCGCCGTGCGACCGGGAACACTGTTAAGCGGAGCCGCAAAGCTCGCATCGGGATTCAGGACAGCTCCCTGCCCGGAACCAGCCTGGTTCAGCGCGAAGATGCCCGGAGCGGACGGACTCAACGGAACGATCACCGTGTTGCCCGCCGCGCCCGGTCCCGCATGAACGGTGATATTGGCCGTAGCGCCCGTGGTCTCAAAGGGAATCATGGCGTTGATCTGTCCAGGACCAGCAAAGAATAACGGCGCGAAACGGTCATTCACCATCACGCTGATCGACGACAGATCCGTCGGCAAAGGCGTGGCCACGGCGCTATTGGATCGGGGCGCGAGATCCTGCGTGGCGGTCGAAAAGATGGACACGAACGCTCCCGGTGCGAGCGTGGTTCCAAAACCGGCTCCATCGCGCAGAGGCGCAGCCATCTGCGGATTAACGGTGATAACCGCGTTGCCCACCATGGTGGTAAATCCATTGGAATTCGAGAGTGTCAGGTTCGATGTTCCGGGCGCGGCGGTGGCGGGGATATTGATATCCTGCCCACGAACCGGCGTACCACCCACCGTGGCTCCAAAAGTGGCGGCGGTGGGAATATCCGGAGTACTGAAGTTCAGGTTGGTGTCGGTGAGTCGCGTGGTCTCCGAAGCAACGATCGTGTAGGGCCTGCCACGAGGCAGGAACATGGAATCCCCGGAGAGCCTTATCAGATTGTTAACCACTACTCCCACGCGATCAAAGTTTAGCAGCGCCAGCGGCTGCGGCGGCAGCGCCAGAATGGCGAGGGCGGACTGGCCGGCCAGCAGATTCAGCGTGGCGGGAGTGGTTTGCCCGCCAAAGAAGGTGCTGGCAAAATTAGCCACGCCAGCCTCATAGAACCCGCCGATGTCCTCGAGAGCTACCGGGCCGTCGAGCGGTTCGACCAGAACGCGGTAACTGCCCGGCGGCAGCCCTTCGATGCGATAGTTTCCGGTTGCGTTGCTCAATTGCGAAGCCACCGGCGCGCCACCCGGAACGCTCACCGCCACCACATGCGCCGAGCGCACCGCTCCTCCCGTCGAATTGGTGATGACGCCCGAGATGCTGGCCGTGGACGGAGCGAAGGTGGGCACCGGATACAGGGCCGCCATGCTGATGGCGTCATCGGAGGATAGCTGACGGTTGGCCACCGAGCCGACACGAGTAACCGAGGCCTTCATAATTGCCGAACTGACGCCGCTGTGATCCAGGCTCAGCAGGTGGCCAATCTCATGCACGGCCACCGCGACGATATCGAAGGAGTTGGTGGAAGCCACCGGCGAGAATACGAAGGGGGGAGGCAGCGCGGGACTAAAGGCGATGTCGGCATCAGATATCTGCCCGGTGGCCCCGCTAAAGCGCGTGCTGGTTACGGCCAGTACTCCCGGCGGATAATCAAACGCAGTCGGCGTGAAGCTGACGTGGCTGATGCCATCAACCCCCGCCGTCGGATTTGGCTCGGTGGTCAGCCCCAGGTCAGTGAAGTTGATCGCCGCGCCGGGCACCAGCGTCCAGACGCGGAAGGAGTCGCGCACCGCGCCAGCCACCACCAGCCGTTCCAGTTCTCCCGTAAATCCGGGCACTCCGTTTGGATTGATGATAAAACGCAGCGGCGTTCCCAGTGGCCAGCGCAGCGGCGTGCCTGCGTTGGTTACTAAGTTTGTGCCCGCCTGAGCGTTCTGCGGGGCAAGCATCGTAAGCACGAGGGCAAGGTGCATGACTAGAACGGAGATCGCCATCAAGAGCCTCGAGGATTTACGAGTGAGTGAAGAATGATTGGAGACCGCTGCGGATAGGAGCGAGGTGATAGGTGATGTCATGTACATTTTCTTTACTCTCCCGCCAGGGCCGGCTGCGTGCGGGCCACCGAGATTCGTATCTGATTCATCAGCAAATTCAGAGAGCGCTCCGAAAAAGTAACCGGCGAATTTTGCCGGCGGGCGGCGGCCTGCACTTGGTCAACCGAGTCCACCAGCGTCTGCGCGGTTTGGCCCGCCGCTGCGGTGCCCAGCGGGATGGAGCGGGCGGCCACCATGGCTCCGTTCGCCGGATCAGCCACTACCGCCACGGTGCCCTGCTCGAAAGCAGTCACTTGATGCTGGCCCGCAGGATTGGTCCAGACAAATAGAATCGCTTCCTCGCCAACCTGAAACTTGGGCACGGAGGCGATGTACATGCCTTCGTCGCCGATCTCCCCGCCGGGTTCGTGCAACTCGAACGAGCCGCCCAGTCCGCCCTTCAGATATTGATAGGGCCGCACGCTGTAAATGGTGTAGATCATGCGATGCGCGGAGTCCCACTCCACGCGCTTGGCGGTAACGGCGCCATAGACGACCGTCTGCGACGCGCCCGTCAGATCATCCATATACATGGGGGCCATTACCGTGGCGTGTTGCGGCACA
>CAMBEY010000234.1 GCA_945865705.1 Candidatus Sulfopaludibacter sp. SbA3 | reverse complement strand
TTAGCGCGTTTGCACGGGTAGCCACGGTGAGTGATTTTCTCACCGTGGGCTTTCCTGTGAATTTACCAAAACCCCACGGTGAGAAAATCACTCACCGTGGCTACCCGTGTTTCTTACCACTCCGAGTAGTTTGTTCCATCCAGCGCCGTGCCCCGCGCCAGCGAAAACACGTCGAAAACATTTTCGCCACCCCACGCCGTTGAATCCGGCTCGTCCTGATAGGACCGCTTGCCCCACTCAGTCGAGTTGGTCAGCGGATCGCGCGGGATGCGGCGCAGCAGCCGCAGTTTCTTGTTATCCGGCGTATTCAGTAATTCCACGCCCTCCACCAGATCTTCAAGCTCCGGCGGATAGCCGTCCGAGCCTAGTTCCACCTGGATGCGCCCTTGATCGGCGGCCTTCTTATAATTATCAATCGCGGTGCGAATCTCGCGCAGCGCAATGCGTAGCTCCTTCTCCTGCGCCCGACGCAATTGTACGCGCGCCAGCGGCAGCGCCGCCATTGACAAGATGGCCAGAATGGCTGTGGCCACGACCAACTCAATCAGCGTAAATCCGCCCTGGCCGCGCTGGAGGCTGGACCGATTTACGGAATGGACTCGCTGCCTCACTAAATTTCCTTAAGCCACCAACGCCGCGGCCACATGCAGCCGAGCCTGCGGCGGGATCGGCATTCCAGGCCTGGGCGGAGTGCGGGGGAAAGACTGCGGAGCCGGTTGCGATGGAGCGGCAAAGGGCTCTGACGTCTCCTGCTGCGGTTGGGCTACTGGGTCAGATGGAGCAGCCGGGGTTGCTGGAGCAGCAGGACTGGTTGCGTCGGGAGGCGCGGCGCTTGGCGGTTGGGCCGGCAACGGCTCCGGCGCTGGCGCAGCATTGTCCGGCAACTCGCGCGGGCTGCGCAGGCGCACATCGCCTTCCGTACCCACATCCACGGCGCGCAGATTTTCCGGAAGAATGTCCGGCAGTCGCACCGTGCGCGGACGCAGTACGATCAGCACTTCGTTCTCGGCCAGCGTGTCGCTGACGTTCGAGAACAGATATTTCAGCAGCGGAATATCCGACAGGCCGGGAATGCCGCTGATGCCCTTGGTGTTCTGCGTCTGAAAGATGCCGCCCAAAACATTCACTTCGCCTTCGCGCAGACGGATGTCATGCTCGATCACGCGCTGGCCGATGACGGGCTGCTCGATGTCGCCAATCTTCACGCGGCCGGTTACGGCGGAAATTTCCACACGCACCTTCAAAGTAATTTCGTTGTTCTGATGGACTTTGGGAGTGACGTCCAGATTCACGCCTACATCGGTGTACTGAAACTGTGTCTGCACCAGCGAATTGATCCCGCCGGTAGCTCCACCCTGAAAGGCGCCGGTGGCAATCGGCACGCGGTCGCCGATGCGCAGCGTGGCCTTCAGGCCATCGGAGGCGCGCACCTCGGGCCGCTGTAAAATGCGGGTCTGCGAGTCTCCCAGAATCGCATCCAGCCGCCCGCCGGGCAACGAGAGCGACCAGTCGTCCGTGCTCAAATTTCCCAGACGATCCAGGGGAATCGTATTACCCGTCGTAGTCGTGGTGCTGGGCGTGGTTGTCGGATTGCCGTCAGCGTCGGTAGTCGTCGTGTTGGTTGTCGTGGTGCTGTTCGGATTAAACGTCAGTGGAATGTTGATGCCCGGACTCCCGATCCCGAAGCCCAGACTGCGTGTCTTGTCGCGCCGCGTCTCCAGCACCGCGATATCGACGATCACTTCGGCCTTAGCCTTGTCCACATCACGGATGATCTTCTCGGCCAGCGCGACCTTGTCCGGCGTATCGCGGATGATGATGGCGTTCATCGAGTTGATCTGCTGGATGCGCCGCGTCTCCAGAAGCGTGCGGATGGCCGTTACCACTTCCGTCAATTCCTGCGGCGTGATGGTATTGGACAGATACAGCGTCTTGATGACCTGTTGCTCCTGCTCGCGGCGGTTGACGGCCGTATCAGGGATCACATAAATCGTGTTGCGCGTGAGTACCTTCCAGAAATTCTTGGTGAGCACCATCACCTGATCGAGCGCCTCTTCGAGCGTAACGTTATTGAACTCGACGGTGATGCGCTTCGACTGGAAGTCCGCGTGGAAGAGCATGTTCACGCCGGCCAGCTTGGCGATGGTCTCCAAAATAACCCGGCTGTCGTTGGTCATGCGCGTGTTGATGGGCGCGCGGGAAAGCGGCTGCAACTGCGGCGGTCCGAGTGAATCCGCCGAATCCGGGCCGTCAAATGCGACGCTGGGCACCGAGCCTTCCTGCCGCTGTTGGATCTGGGCGCGCACCGCCGCCAGCGATTGCCGCGCGGCATGATTGCCCGGATCAATCGAACTGGCCATCTCGTATTCGAGCGCCGCGTCCTGCAACTGCCCGGCATCGCGCAGACGGTTTCCGCGCGTTACATGCGTGCCGCCGGCTTGCAGTTTTACCCGTTCGTAGGCGATCAAGAATTTTGCATTGTTGGAATCGGCGTTCACGGCCAAGCCATATTGACGGAAAGCTTCATCCAGATCATTGATCTGTTCAGCCTTCTGTCCAGCGTTGTATTCGCTGTCGCCCCGCGCGGCGTATCCGGTTACAGCAAGAGGTCCAGCCAGGAATGCCGCCAGCAGCGCGCCGCTGATCCAGAGGAGCAAGTGCGTCCGATAATTTGCCCACAGCTTCTTAGGCACTAGTTTCCGCACCAATGCCCCGCGAGTTGTAGCCACGCCTTGAGTTGTAGCCACTACTTGAGGCATCACTTCCTCCATATTTCTGTTCATCCCATATCTCAAAGCCGGTTCATATCTTATAGAAGCCGCATCACTTTCCAGCAAATGCTGCTCTTGCGACTGAAAGCATAGCCCTATGCTTCCAACACGACCGGCCACTTTCCGGGGAGATGCCATGCCAAAGCCAATGGCGATAGCTCTAGCCAACACTTCTTCCTACTCTACCACACCTATTATCGGCCCGATTGGCCCCCTCGGACAGCCCAATCCCGAAAGGGAGCGCATATTTAGGTACACTGTATGGAACCCCATACGGCGTCCCGAGGTTGCCCGGTCAACTCAATTTTCATGAAATTCCTGTCTAACTAAGCCACGTTCGACCTGCTCGCCAGCAGGCCGTCGATGGCCTCGCGCACCTGCTCCGGCGCGATGGACAGGATGCAGTGCGGCTCGCCGAACGCGTGGCAGCGGTCGCCTGCGCAGGGGTTGCAATCGAAGGGATTCTGGATGATCGCGGAGGATGCCGCACGCCACGGCCCCCAGATTGCTGAACTGGAGGAGCCGAAGATCACCGCCACGGGCACGCCCAGCGCGGCGGCGGCGTGCGCCGGGCCGGAGTCGTTGCCCAGGAAAACTCGAGCGCCCGCCAGCAGCGCCATCATATCGCTGAACGGCCATCCGATGGCGCGCAACAGCGGACTGCTGCGCTGCTTTTCAATTCCGCTGATGGTGTCCTCATCTCCCTTGGCGCCCAGAAACACTGTCCGCAGTCCGTGGCGATTTTCGAGATGAGCTACGATCCCAGCAAACCCGGCGGCGGACCACTGCTTCGTTGCATACAACGCTGCTGGATGAATCACTGCATAGTTCGCTAAGCTGTCCAGTCCCATTGCGGCCAGATGTGCCCGCACGCGCTCCTTCGCTTCTCTGGAAGGAAATAGTTCGGCGCGGGGGATCAGGCGCAGGGGTACTCCCAGCCATCCCATGACGGAGGCAGCGTGCTCCGCCGTGTGGAATACAGTATTCTCTGGAGAAAGACTGCGGCTGAAAACTTCTTCGGCGCGGGGAACAATCACGTTATACGCCGTCTGCGAGCGGAAGTGCGCCAGACCTACGCGCAACCGCGCCCCGCTGACTTGAGTGATCTGCGCGCTGGTGGGGCCACCGTGCAGGTTGACCACCGCATCGAATTTGGCGCGCCGCACCCGCCATAGCGTTTCCAGCTTGCCGCCGGTGGTGAGCACGCTGTCAATCACCGAATTGTTCGCCAGCAGTTCATCCCAGGGCCGGTCGAGCAACACCGAGAGGCGCAGGTCCGGACGCCAGTCATGCAGCAAGCGCAGCGCAGGCGTCAACAGGACCGTGTCGCCCATTGAGCGCAGCCGGATCACCAGCACGCGGGCGGACTGCGGCAGCCCGTCGAGACCCTGGCCCTCGGCGGATCGCCTGATGGGAATGTCCAAAGGAACTAAGTTTTTCGGAGGCCTGCGGTCAGGGACAGGATCGTGATTCACATGTTTAGCGGATACGCTCACCAGGTTGTAACACTCACAAATGTGTAACTAGGACACTTCTATCGTGGCTTCGTCCACCAGCATCACCGGGATGTCGTCCTTCACCGGATAGACGCGGTGGCACTGCTGGCACTTCAGCCCCGAGCCATCGGCCTTCAGGCTCAACGCGGCCTTGTCCACAGGGCAGACCAATATCTCAAGCAAATCTGGATGTATCGCCATCGAAGAATTCACCACTCTGTTTTGAAGTTCCTACTATAACAAACACATGCCGGCGCGGAAACCAAGGTGGTTTGAGCGATCGCCATTCGCCGCGACGGGTGGTGGATTAATGTTGCTGCGCCTTAGTGCTGATGCGCTTTAGTGTTGATGAGCCCTAGGGCGTGTTAACACTAAATAGAATAATGTGGTATGCTTCGGGATATGGAAATCACCGAGGCCCAGTACCTTCGTATCGAACCCAGCCTGCCGCGGC
>CAMBEY010000233.1 GCA_945865705.1 Candidatus Sulfopaludibacter sp. SbA3 | reverse complement strand
CCGCGGCTCTGTCACGATCCTGCTATTCTCATCGCATGGCCGAATCTTCGTCCGCCAAACTCAAATCCGGTGCCGCGACCGAAAGTAAACTGCCGCTGAGCCCAGCCCCGAACCCCAGGCTATGCGAAGTTGCGTTGCCTGTTCCGTTGCCGCAGACCTTCACCTATTCCATTCCACCAACCATGACCGTCGAGCCGGGGATGCGCGTGGTCGCTCCGTTTGGCGCGCGGCGCTTGGTGGGCGTGGTGGTCGGCCGCGGCCAGATGCCTGCGGGTCTGAACCCCAAAGCGATTCGTCCCCTGCAACGTGTGATTGACGAAGTTCCCGCACTGACCGCCGAGTTCATCGCGCTGGCGCGTTGGGTGGCCGATTACTATCTGACGCCGCTCGGCGAAGTGCTGCCAGCGCTGTTGCCGCGCGCGGCGTCGCTGCGGAATAAGACGAAGCTGTTGATTACTGAAGCAGGCCGCGAGGCGTTGGAACCGGGCGGCTC
This sequence comes from Candidatus Sulfopaludibacter sp. SbA3, assembly GCA_945865705.1. Lineage (GTDB taxonomy): Bacteria > Acidobacteriota > Terriglobia > 2-12-FULL-54-10 > 2-12-FULL-54-10 > SHUM01. Next base: position 4,240 of record CAMBEY010000233.1, on the reverse strand, counting down.
CGGGAAGAAGTTGATCGCAACATCCTCTGAGCGACAGTTGCTCGAACGCATCGCCAAGCGCGGCGGACTCAGTAGCGAGACACTGCGCGGGTCGGCGGCGCTGGTCGAAAAACTGCGGCGGCGCGGCTGGCTGGCGATTGAGCGCAGCGTGGAAGATTCCACAGCGCGATCCGCGTCTGCCGTTGCTCCACCCATTCTGACTACAACATTTCACAAAGGGAATGTCCCGCGCTGGGAATTAAGTCCGCCGCAGCAGACCGCGCTCACTCGGATCAACGACCAGATGGAGACGGGCGAGTTCGGCGTGCTGCTGCTGCACGGCGTTACGGGCAGCGGCAAGACGGAAGTCTATATGCGAGCGATCGAGCTGGCGCTGGCGCGAGGGCGTAGCGCGCTGATGCTGGTCCCGGAGATCAACCTGACGCCGGCCATGGCGGGTCAGTTCGCGGCGCGCTTTGGCGAACGCATCGCGGTGCTGCACAGCGGCCTGGACGATCGCGACCGCGAACGCGTTTGGCAGAGGGTGAGGGCGGGCCAAGTAGGAATGTCGGATGTGCTGATCGGTACGCGCTCGGCGGTGTTCGCGCCGCTCCAGCGGCCCGGGCTGATTATCGTCGATGAGGAACACGACGGCAGTTACAAGCAGGAGGAAGCGCCGCGCTACAGCGGTCGCGATGTGGCCATCGTGCGCGCCAAGGAGTCCGGAGCGACGGTGGTGCTGGGTTCGGCCACGCCCTCTGTCGAGACGCGCTATCACGCGGAGACGGGCAAGTATCAGTTGCTCGAATTGGAGGGCCGCGTGCAGGAGCGCCCGTTGCCGCAGACCGAGATCATCGATATGCGTCAGGAGTTCGCCGAGACGGGTAAGCAGACGTTTCTCTCGCGGCGGATGGTCGAGGCCATCTCGATGCGCCTGCAACAGCATGAGCAGGTGATGATCCTGATGAACCGCCGCGGCTTCTCCTCGTTTGTGATCTGCCGCTCGTGCGGCAAGACGGTCGAGTGCGCCAACTGTTCCATTGCGCTGACGCACCACAAGCGCGCGGCGCGGCTGCTGTGCCACTACTGCGGCTACGCGCGTCCGGTGCCGCAGGTCTGCCCGGAGTGCCAGAGCGAGCACATCTACTTCATGGGCGAAGGTTCGGAGAAGGTGGAGGCCGCGCTCATCAAGCATTTCCCGGAGGCGCGCATCGGGCGGCTGGACCGCGACACGGCGCGCGCGCGCGGATCGGCGGAATCGATTCTGGCTTCCTTTCACGGGCACGAGCTGGACATTCTGGTCGGCACGCAGATGATTGCCAAGGGGCACGACATCCACGGCGTTACGCTGGTGGGCGTGATCAGCGCGGACATGGGCCTGGCGAGGCCCGACTTCCGCTCCGCCGAAAAGACATTTCAATTGCTGACGCAGGTTTCCGGGCGCGCCGGACGCGGCGAGCGCGAGGGCATCGTGGTCATTCAGACGTACTACCCCGACCACTACGCCATCAAGGCCGCTGCCGCGCACGATTACGCGCAATTTTACAAACAGGAGCAGCGCTTCCGCCAACTGATGCACTACCCGCCGTTCGCGGCGCTGGCCAACGTGATTGTGAAGAGCGATAGTCAGGAAGCGGTGCTGAAACTTACCGGGCGACTAGGGCGATTCTTCGAATCGCTTCAAGAAGACAAGCAGAAGGGACGCGGCTGGCGCGTGCTGGGTCCGGCGGCCGCGCCGATCCCGAAACTCAAGAAGGCCTACCGCTACCATTTTCTGATCAAGGCCGAGCAGCGCAGCCTGCTGCGCAAAGTGTTGATGGCCGCCCAGAACTTCGCCCTCCGCGAAAAATTTCCCGCCAACGCGCTGATCATAGACGTGGACCCGCAATCGTTGTTTTAGGTTTCAATCACCGATCTGCAACGTATCCCCATTTCGTTGTCATCCTGAGCGCAGCGAAGTATCTGCTTTTCCGGCGCGCGCACGCAAAAACAGATACTTCGCTGCGCTCAGGATGACAGCCTATGGAATGTGCGCAATTAATGTGAGTTGTTTTACGGCAGCGATTGCAGTTCTTTGCCGGGTTTGAAGCGGATGGCCTTGCCGGGCGGGATGGAGACTTCTTCACCGGTGCGCGGGTTGCGGCCGACGCCGGTCTTGCGGGGCTTGACGTTGAAGACGCCGAAGCCGCGCAACTCGATACGGTCGCCCCCTTCGAGCGCCTTCTTCATGGCTCCAAAGACCGTCTCGACGGCCATCTCGGCTTTGGTCTTGGTGATGCCTGTGCGGTTGACTACTTCGTTCACGATATCAAGCTTAATCACCGGGTCATCTCCTCTGGAGTCCACGCCAAATTGCGGATGGAGCCGCTATGCCATTGATTCCGGGGGCAATAGAATATGTTAGGTGAGAAATAGCGGGAAGTCAAGCCGCGCCATACACTTGCGGCCAATGAACCAGGTAACTTGAATAGCTGGCTTAGGTGCGCGGGAGGCCTTGCAACTCTTCCACGATTTCGCTGGCGATGCGGCGGGCGTCTTCAAGACGGCCCGGCTCAAGTGAGATAGCGCCTACGCGCGGATGCCCGCCACCGCCGTAGCGTTCGCAGATGGTCGCCAGGTTGTGCAGCACCGGCGTCTTGTTCCACGGGTTTGAGCCAACCGATATCTTCGTGCGGAAGCTGGAGGGACAAATGCTGACCGAGTAGACGCAATCGGGGAAGAGGTAATAGGGTGCGAACTTATTATAGACCTCCACGCCCGGGCCGGTGAGGTCAAAGAATACCACGCCGTTGGTGTTGTGTCCGTGTTGCTCGATCAGATCAAGGGCGCGCTTGTGGCTCTCCATGATAGGCGTCAATTGCGTTGCGATTTCCGGGCGCGCGGCAATTTCGGCCAACGGAATTTTCGAGAGCAGCGGTACCAGCCAGCGGCTGAGGTTATTGTCCTTGCCCGCCTCCAGCACCATGGCGATGCGCAGCGCGGGCTGCTCCACTTTCACCGCGGTGGCGGCGTCGGGAAACATGGCACCGTCGATGATGTCGGCCCAGTAAACCAGATCACTCAAGTCCGGGGCGGAGAAGCCAAACTTTTTTGCGCCCACCTCGGCGATGAACTTGGTGCAGGAGCGATAAGTGGGATCGTAGAACTTGTGTCCGCCATTGGCCAGACGGAAGTGCTCGGCATCTTCGGGAGAAAGGAATGCGCTTTGATGATGATCGAACCACCAAGTCAGCCGCGGCGAATTCGAGTACTTGAAAACGACGATGGCGTTCTCGTCGCCGTTAAACATACCCTCATCAAACAACTGGGAAGCGCGATGCGCAAGGCCGGAGTACAGAAACTCGGCCTTCGCGTCGAAGCAATCCTGATACAGGCGCGTAAACACCGCCGCTGATGCGGCTCCGTCAAAACAGCGATCGTGATAAAAAACATGAACCTTCATAGTCCGCGCTTCTGTCCCCGCTTTGGACGATGGCAATGGGCAGTGAATAGTCTGATAAGGTCCTGCGGCTCCACCCAGCCACGGCTTGCCATGCACTTTAAGTACAAACATTTAGGAATACATCAATCAGAGAGTCTTTTCAAGAGAAATAACGTCTAAGCATGGCCGTTGACTCAGAGTGGAATCGGGTGTAGCTTACCAGCAATCCGCAAATGTTTAGGAAACTGGGAGCGGATATAGGGAGCGGTACACCGTTCCGCGAGTCAATCTGGTCAGGAGGGGATAATGAAGAAGTTGAATCATTGTAAGGCGGGCCAAGTCTCGTCCGCAACATTCGCGCGTGTGAAGATGGTGCTGCTGGGCGTCATCTTGCTAGGTATGTGGTCGTCGGCTGGGCTGGCGCAGTTGCCGACGGCAACGGTGTTGGGCGTGGTGCGCGATTCATCCGGCGCCGTGGTGCCTGGCGCGGCGCTCTCGGCGCGCAACACCGAGACGGGCCAGATGCGCGAAGTGCAGAGCGGCACCGACGGCGCGTATCGCTTCTCCGCGCTGCCCGTGGGCTCGTATGAAATTCGCGTGGAGCACACCGGCTTCCAGACCGAAGTCCGCAGCGGCCTGACGCTCTCCGTTAGTCAGGAGGCCGTGGTCAATATTTCGCTGCAAGTGGGCGCGATGGAGCAAACCGTCACGGTTACCGGCGAGGCCCCTCTCGTTAACACCACCAGCGGGTCGCTCGGTGGGCTGGTGGATGCGGAGAAGGTGGCCGAACTGCCGCTGAATGGACGCAACTATATTGATCTGACATTGCTGCAGCCCGGC
>CAMBEY010000232.1 GCA_945865705.1 Candidatus Sulfopaludibacter sp. SbA3 | reverse complement strand
GCGGACCATCCCCACGCGCGTGGGGAGAACCCTGAATTTCAAAGGACTTAGCTTGAAGGTTCAGAGGAAAAATCGGGCGCTTGAGCTGATGCAATCGGTGCCTCTTCTTCCCATTTCTCGGCGACCAGCCACAGGCCACTGACTTCGACACCTCTGCGGTCGGTTTGGCCAGTAGTTTCGATCTTGAAGCCTTGGCAATTGGGGTAGCTGTTGATAACCAGCAAGCCGATGCCAGCGGCGTTGCGTTTGATGTACTCGATGGTTTTCACATGAGTGCGGCGATTGAGCGTGCCGACAAAGACATTAGGGCGCGGCTCAATAAACCAGCGTTTCAGAATTCCACGAATCGCATCGGGCGTATCGTGAGCGACGATGACCGTCATGCAAACAGTTCCTCCAGGTCTTTGGGGATTTTCTGCAGAAGTTTTTCCTGTTCGACACGCTCTTTCAGGAGCGTGCGAACCAGGTCGCCCTTGTCACCTGGGTTTTGGCGAATGGCTTGATACGCCGCCGGGAAACTGGTGATTTCCTTGTAGAGGTCGGCCACATCGTAGATGAAGGGCAGCGTGCCGCCGTCGTGGACGAATCCCAGCGATGGTACGTAACCGAGCGAGCAAACCACGGCGGCGCACAGCGCGTAGAGGCTGGCGTTGGCGGCAGAGAGCGCGCGGTTTATGTCGTCGGCAAGATGCCAGTTCGATTTGTCGTAGTTGCGCCCCTTCCAGGTGACGCCGTACTGCTGGCCGAGTTCAGCGTATTTGGCGCGTACGCGCAGGCCCTCCATGCCGCGCAGCTCGGTGACGGAATAGGCCTGCACATCGATGTCCGGGAAACGGAATGCAAACATACGGCGGGCAATCTCGGCACGCTGCTTCTTATCCGCCCAAGCGGCAGCATGTTTCCGGGACATCATATTGTCGTGATTCGGTGTAATACCGAACGCATAGAACCGCATCCCGTCCGCGCCAATCCCATGCGACGGGTGAAGATTGGCCGACGCTGGACGGTTTGGCCCGAGCAGATATTGAGCCTGGAGGATACTTTGCAGGTCTTAGCCCGACTGAACGATCCTCCGCGACTGATCTGCGAAACCTGCCTATCCACCGGAACGCGCATTTCGGAGGTCTTGGGCCTCACGTTGAAGCACGTCAGCTTGGGAAAGGGCACGATCCACATCCAGCAGCGCCATTGCCGCGGTGATATCGACGTCCCAAAGACCAAGAACAGCAAGCGAATACTGACGCTTGGGACGCTAGATGTCCGCTATAAAGAGTGGATCGAGAAGAACGGCCTCACGCAACCAGAGCACTGGATATTCCAGCAGGACGAGGACCCCAGCAAACCGATGTGGGATTCTGGCGTTCGCAAAGCACTCAAGATTGCGGCGAGGGAGGTTGGATGCGATTTTCCAGGCTTTGGACTTCATTCCTTCCGACGGGCCAACATCACTTGGCGGCAGGAAGTGGGAGCAAGCTCAATTGAGGCCAGCAAGATCGCAGGACACGGCAGCGTGAGCATGACCAACGACTATACGCACGTTCAATTGCGTCGACAGGAAGAACTGACCCGCGCAATTCAGCAGCGGTTGAGTGGCGTCGCACTTTGAAAGGCTGCCGAAGCAGATCAACTCGAGGATAGCTGATCGATTTCAGCCTAATTTCTAACCACTAATTTCTGGTGTTGCCGCTGGCAACAGGTCGGCAAAGACGAAACCATCTCGCTGCTCTACCTGCCCCTGTTCGACAGGTATGGAGGATTGGAACATGGGATCGGCATAAGCAAATGTATGGAATTCACCATTCTCGCCATACGGATCTGCTTCTGGTGGCAGGTCTCCATTCTAATTATTTCTCATGGCGTCAAATGTTACGTGGAGAACTCGTTTTTTTCTTGACAAGCTGAATGTGGGGGCGAGAGAATGGATATTCCTTATTGCAAACCATTTGCAATAAGGAATATCGCAAATCCCCAACTCAGAACTGCAGCATGGTGCCAATAGATTGGGGAATAGCCTGCGGCAGTTATTGCAAATCATTTGCAATAAGGAATCTGTGGTCAGGCAAATTGCATAAACCGGGTCCCAGCGGCTCACTTTCGCCAAGTTCTCCGCCGGAACCCGTTGACCGCGACCCGGAGGGTCGGCGACCGTCTTCATATTACGGGGGCCGGCCAGGGTTTTCAAGGAGGACCGGCTGTAATGATTCACTTTCAGCGTAAAAACTCATCAGGCAGAAGCAAGAACACACGGGTACAGGTGTTGCTGGCCATCGCCCTCGTTGCTGGACCAAGCATTCTTGGGGCGCAACTTAAGGATGAGTCAGATGATTCGACCACTCTGCGAACCGAATGGAGAGAAGTAGCTCTGCCAGAGCCAATCTTAACTGCGCGGCTCTTGGACCCGGCGGCCAATCCGGCACCTCAGCAAACATTGCCAACACTCAGTGGACAGGTGCTGGACTCTACAGGTGCGGCCATTGCCTCGGCCAAAATTACCGTCATTGGAGATAAAGGGGGTTCTCCCGTTTCCGCAAGCTCCGATCAAGACGGTAAATTTCAATTACGCCTGCCGCCCGGCCGGTTTATCCTTCGCGTTTCCGCCGATGGATTTGAGGAAAGTTCTCAAGCACTCGATATATTTTCAGATCTGGATGTACGAAATGTAATTTTGACCATCGCGCCGCACAGCGAAACCATACAGGTGAACGAAACCGCGGAGTACCAAGTTCCCTACATCAGCAGCGCAACAAAGACTTTGACGCCGCTGCGCGACGTGCCGCAGGCGGTAACCGTCATAAGTCAGGCCCAGATTCGCGATCAGGCTATGCAAAACATTGGCGATGTGGTGCGCTATGTACCTGGCATCGCCTACCATCAAGGTGAGAACAATCGCGACGACGTGGTCATCCGTGGCAATCGCTCCTCCGCCGACTTTTTCCTTAACGGAATTCGGGATGACGTCCAGTACTACCGCGATCTATACGACTTGGAGCGTGTCGAGGCACTCAAGGGACCCAACGCAATGATCTTTGGTCGCGGTGGTGCCGGTGGTGTGATCAATCGGGTCACAAAGGAAGCTGCGTTTATTCCGATTCATGAAGTCACATTGCAAGGCGGCTCGTTCGGCAACAAGCGGGTTGCCATGGATTTGGGCCAGCCACTCGGTGAAAGGCTTGCGGTGCGACTCAACGGAGTTGCGGAGGATTCAAACAGTTTTCGCAATTTTGGGGGACTGTCTCGCTACGGCCTTAGCCCGACTCTGACCTACACACCCAAAGCGAATACGAAGATCACTTTTAACTATGAGAATTTTCGGGATCGCCGCGTCGCCGACCGTGGCATCACGTCGTTCCGCGGTCTGCCCGCCGAAGTGCCCATCGAGACGTTTTTTGGCGATCCGGATCAGAGCAAAGTGCGAGCCACTGTGAACCTGGGCTCGGCCTCTGTCGATCATCACCTTGGCCGGCTCGGCATTCGCAATCGCACGCTAATGGGCGGATATGACCGCTTTTACCAGAATTTTGTACCTGGCGCACCGACTGCCGACGGAAACTCCACCGCGCTGTCAGCCTACAACAATGCCACGCAGCGGCTGAACATTTTCAACCAGACCGATCTCACCTACAGGCGATCCACTGGTGCGATACGCCACACACTGCTCGGTGGAGTCGAGTTCGGACGGCAAGTGACTGACAACTTCCGAAATACCGGCTACTTCAACAACTCAGCCACTTCCATCTTGGTACCCTTCGATTCCCCCACAATTCACACTCCGGTTACTTTCCGCCAGAGCACAACCGACGCCGACAACCATCTGCAAGCTCGTGTGGCGGCAGCGTATCTTCAGGATCAGATCGAGCTGTCACGGTATGTACAGGTTGTTGCCGGAGTGCGCTATGACCGCTTCGGTTTGCGCTATCACAACAATCGCAACGACGAAACTCTGGAGCGCGTGGACAACCTGGTATCGCCGCGCTTGGGGATCGTCATCAAGCCTCTTGAGGAGCTTTCACTCTATGGTACTTATAGCGTCTCGTACCTGCCAAGCTCCGGCGATCAATTTTCCTCACTGACCTCCATCACCCAGCAGGTTAAGCCAGAAAAGTTCACCAACTACGAAGCGGGGGCCAAGTGGGCCCTCGATCGCTATCTTTCACTTACCGCTGCCGTCTATCGACTGGACCGCACCAATACTCGCTCCACCGATCCAAATGATCCTACGCGCATTGTCCAGACCGGGAGCCAACGCAGCAACGGATTCGAGATCGGCGTCTCCGGAAATGTCACACGCCAGTGGAAGATTGCCGGCGGCTACGCTTGGCAGGATGCATCCGTTACCAGCGCTACCACCGCAGCACGTGCTGGCGCCCATGTCGGCCAGGTACCGCATCACACATTTTCCCTGTGGAATAACTACCAGGTACTGCGCCGCGTAGGATTAGCTTTGGGCATCTCTAATCGAGCCGACATGTATGCCGCCATCGACAACACCGTAGTGTTGCCTGGCTACACTCGCTTTGATGGTGCGGTCTTCGTCTCGCTCACCGAGCGCGTGCGGCTGCAATCCAACATCGAAAACCTATTCAATTCGAACTACTACGCCAACGCCGACAGCAATACGAACATTTCTCCCGGAGCACCACGCACAATTCGCTTAGCCTTGATTGCCCGCTTCTAGCCGGATTTCCAGTAGCTCGTGGAGCGCGGAATATATTCAGGATTCTCGACTCTGAACTA
>CAMBEY010000231.1 GCA_945865705.1 Candidatus Sulfopaludibacter sp. SbA3 | reverse complement strand
TCGCTGGCAATTACAGCAAGGCAGGCTTGCCGGCCAGCACTACCAATTCTTGGACTGTGGGGATTGTGTTCACAGCCCTCTCAATCAACACCCTGCGCTTCACGGGGAGTGAAGCACGGGAGCCAGATGACTGTTGAACAAATTCAATCTAGCCCCGGTTGCAGAAAATGTGGATTTTGAGTAACCCCTTGAACTAAGCCCAATTTCCTTGCATACCTATAAAAAAGCAGCCTATGATGTTTTTCTTTCGAGGAAATTTCGCTTTGACATCAAATTATCGCAATGCGCTAGTTGCTGAAAACCATCGAACAGCAAGATGACGTACTGGCCTTAATTGTTTTTCAACATTCGGGGAGGCATCATGCGGGATTTGCGGACTTGGCTGGCGGAAGTTGAGAAGATGGGTGAGCTGGCCGTCATCAAGAAGAAGATGGACTGGAACGAGGAGACCTCGGCGCTGAATTATATTGTCGGGCAGCGCGAGGGCGCGCCTGCGCTGCTGTTTGAGAATATCAAGGACGCGCAGCCCGGCTTCCGTACGCTGCACAATTTATTTGGCACCAGCAAGGAGCGCATCGCCACGGCCTTTGGCTTTCCGACGGGCAAGTCGGTCGCCGAGCTGACTGATATGCTGCGCAAGAATTTTCGCCGCAAGATTCCTCCGCAAGTGGTCGACGCCAGCGCGGCGGCTGTGAATGAGAACGTGAAGATGGGCGCCGACGCCGACATCACCATCTTCCCCGCCCCCAAGATGTGGCCGCTCGACGGCGGTCGCTACCTCGGCACATGGGACGTCTTCCTGACGCGCGACTTGGACGACGGCCACATCAACCTCGGGACTTATCGGCAAATGGTGAAGTCCGCGCGCGAGCTGTTCGTCTATTGGTCGCCGGGCAAGGATGCGCGCCTGATGGCCGAGCGCTACTGGGCCAAGGGCCTGACCTTCCCCGTGGCCACTGCCTACGGCACCGACCCGCTGCTGTTCACGGTGGGCTGCCAGACGCTGCCCAAGACCGAGTCGGAGTACGACTACGCCGGCGGGCTGCGCAACGCGCCAATTGAAGTTTTCAAAAGCGACGTAACCGGGCTGCTGCTGCCGGCCTCCGCCGAGATCATCATCGAGGGCGAGATGCGCCCCGGCAATGAAGGTCTGGAAGGCCCGTTCGGCGAGTTCACCGGCTACTACGGCCGGCCCGAGGCGCGCACTCCGATCATCGATGTGAAGTGCGTGCGCTACCGCAATAATCCTATCCTCACCTGCGCGCTAATGGCCGACTACCCGGCCTGCGAGCAAAGCCTGCTGTTCGCCGTGGCCCGCTCGGCGCGCATCTGGACGGACCTCGAGCAGGTCGGCGTGCCGGGTATCAAAGGTGTGTACGCCTTCCCGGAAGCGGCGGGCGGATTCGGCGCAACGGCCATCAGCATTGAGCAGCGCTACGCGGGGCACGCTTCCCAGGTGGCGGCTCTGGCGGCGCAGGTGCCCAGCGGGGCGTATTACACCAAGTTCATCATCGTGGTCGACGACGACATCGACTGCACCGATATCCATCAGGTTATGTGGGCCATGTCCACGCGCTGCGATCCGGAGACCGATCTCGACGTGCTGCGCTCTACCTGGTCGACGTATCTCGATCCCACCAAGAATCCGCCGGAGGACCGGCCCTGGGGCTCGAAGGTGCTGATCAACGCGACCAAGGAGCATAAATATCTGAAGGTCTTCGCCAAGCGCAACCGCATCCGCAAAGAAGTCTACGACAAGATCGTGAGTGAGTGGAGTGAGTTCGGCTTCAACTTCGCCCCGCCCGTGATCCGCAACTTCGAGGAAGACAAGTCACTCGACTTCGGCCAGTACAAAGTCGCAGGCAAGAGCGACCACCCCGAAGGGATGTAATTTATTGAGAATCCCACGGCGCAATCTGAGTGCCGTGCGATTCTCGCCCTCGCTCCCCCCCGCTCCGCGCCAGCACTGTTCACTAAAATGGGACGGCTGCTGGCAGAGGGCGCGGGCGGATTGCATACTTCCAATTGTTTGGTCCCTATGACCTCCAGTAGGAAATGACGCGAGGATACTCCGATGAAAAAACTATGGCTGGTCTTGATACTGGGCGCGGTGATGGCTCCCATCGGCAGGAGCCAGGACTTAACTTTCAGTTACGAGACCGCCGTGCCGGCGGCGGACCGCGCTCTCGTCGAGCGCGCCGCGCGTGATTCGGATCAGTATTACCGTTCCGTGTTTGGCGTGGGAGTTCGCTCCGCCCGCATCGAGGTCTCGGTGACCAACGGGCCCGCTGGAATTTGGGGAATCACCGACACGCAACGCATTCGATTGTTCCTCGGCAGCGGCGACTGGGTTCGCGGGCCGGGCTATGAGCGCTATCGGATCGTGGCGCATGAAATGTTTCACCTGCTGCAATTGCAGTTGTCCGGCGGGCGGCAGATACCCGAGGTGTGGCTGCACGAGGGCGCCGCTGAGTATATGGCCTACCGCGCCGCGGACGTGGCGGGCGAAGTTAGTTATGGATATGCCCGCAGCCTGGCCGTTGACGCCGCCGAGAGAATTATCCGGCCACTGAATCTCATCCAGCCCGCCGATCCGGGATTCTATCCCGTGGTGTTTCTGGCCGTCGATCAGCAGATGAACACACTGAGCATATCTGCGCTGGGAGAGTTCTACGCGCGGGGAGCGGATTTTTTTGCGGTTCTGGAGAGCTTCCGGAAATCCCTTATCCAGATGTATGACGATTACCAGCGGCTTCGTGTTGAGCTTTATCAGCGACCGCCCTCCACGGTGTATCTATACCGGCTTCCGGACGATTATCGACCGGTCATCGGATATACTCAAATTGCATTTCGGTTAAATCGAGTGCTCCTGCAGCCGGCCGCCACCTGCACTTGTCCGCCCCTCAGCTATGTGGGAACCAATGACGAGTATGGGTTAATCCTATATCTGCACAACGGCAACGGGCCGGGTAGCTACTCGTTTTCCTGGCAAAATCCCAACGGCCCTACGCTTGATGCGTCATTCATATTGGCGTCAAGTTCCGCAACAAATGTCATTCCCTCCATCATCAGCATGAGCCGCACTTCCGCGGCACAGGGTGAGAAGGGATTCGAGCTGGCAGTGAACGCGTTTTTTCTTGCCTACGGCTCACAAGTGCTCTGGAACGGGTCGCCGCGCCCGGCCCGCGTGGGAGTCAATGTCGAGACGCAAATACTGGTCGCGTTGACGGGCGCCGATCTAAACCAGCCGGGTACGCATCGAATCGTCGTCATCAATCCTCCGCCCGGAGGCGGCATTTCGGTCGCGGCGGAATTCACCGTAACGCCCGCGCCCACGACTTTTTCAATCAATCCCGGAGGCATTGTCAACAACGCCAGCTATTCGTTGACGTCGTCCACCGTGGCGCCGGGATCGATCGTGGCCATCTTTGGCAACCGCCTCACCGAAAGCAGCGCCACCTGTCTGCCACCGAGTTGCAATCCCTCCTTCGGACTCAACGGACGTCTCAACACGCAAATGGTCGGGACGCGAGTCCTGGTGAACGGCATCCCGGCACCGATGTTCTATGCCTCGCCGGGCCAGCTCGGCATTCAGATTCCCACCGAGTTGACATCCTCATCGGCTTCCATACAGGTCATCGCCGGCTTTCAACCCGCTCCGCCCCAACTTGTGTTGCTGGATGAAACCGCTCCAGGAATTTTCACGATTAACTCGAATGGCCAAGGCGCGGGAGCCGTAACGCACGCCGATGGCTCCGCCATCACGGTCGCCTCGCCCGCCCGGCCGGGCGAGACGGTGGTCCTATACGCAACGGGATTGGGCAGAGGGAATCCCCTGACGCCAACGGGGACTCGTCCCGAGGTAGTTACGTCAACGGCGCTTCCCGTCTCCGTGCAGCTCGATGGATTGCCGGTGACACCGCTCTTCGCAGGTCTCGCGGGATGCTGCGTGGGCCTGAACCAGATCAATTTCCGCATCCCGGACAATGTCCGAATCGGCGCCGCCATTCCGTTATCCATCATCGCCGGCGGACGACAAAGCAATCCGGTGACCATCGCCATACAGTAAGGAGAAATCCTAAGCTCCAAAAACAATATCCCCAACGGCAGGCCATCGCGCCACCGTTTGGGATTTTGTTTTGGGGATTTGGGTTTTGATTAGGATATAAGGGTTTAGCACTTAGAGCTTTGCTTCCTTGCCCCCGTGAATTGCCGCTTGACCAGCACGGACCCGGAAAGTAGAATGGCCGCATTTGGTTTTCCGTGCAGATGACCGCTGTTTGTGTGGTTTCCTGCGCTGAAAGACTCTCGGTTGATAGACCGTGAAGACAAGATTTGAGGAGCGAATACATGCGCATTAAGCTTGGTATCTGGATTTACGTTTTAGCAATCATTCTGGCGGCGGTGTCTGGAACGCGTGTGACCTATGCCCAGCAGCGCGTTTCGGTGCATCCGAAGCTGGTCGGCTATCCCGAAATGATCATATACAACGGCAAGATTTACACCATGGACGATGAGTCCACCACCACCCGCGTAGGCACCATCGTCGAGGCTGTGGCCATTCGCGGTGATGAGTTTTTGGCCATCGGCACCAACGCCGAGATGCTAGACCTCGCGGGGCCAAACACCGAGAAGATTGATCTCAAGGGGCAGGTGGTCATCCCCGGCATCGTGGACGCGCATACGCACATCCACAACAACGAGTTGAACCAGTGGGTGAATCAGCATCCCGAAATTCTCGACAAGTATTCGCGCAACTTC
>CAMBEY010000230.1 GCA_945865705.1 Candidatus Sulfopaludibacter sp. SbA3 | reverse complement strand
ACGAGCAGGTGCCCCAGTGCGGCTTCTGCCAGAACGGGCAGATCATGACCGCCAAGGCACTGCTCGACAAGAACCCCAATCCAACCGATGCGCAGATACGCGAGGGGATGGACAAAACTCTGTGTCGCTGCATGACGTACTTCCGGATTCAAGCCGCTATCAAGCGGGCCGCGAAAGTTATGTCGGCTGGTGTTGAAGTTGCGGGCAAGGAGGTGAGCGCATGAGCCAGTTCACAAAAATTCCGCAGCAAGTACAAGACGCCATGGAGAAGTTGGACGCGGGCACTTCGCGCCGTGATTTCCTGAAAGGCTCGGGCATGTTCGTGGTCAGCCTGAGCGCGGGCGCCATCTCCGCCGCCGGACTGCTCAGCCCCGAGGCTGCCGCGCAAACAGGCGCGGCCGCGGTGGCGCAGGCTGCCGGTCCCTATCGCGATCCTGACTTCAAGCAACTCGATTCCTGGATCGTGATTCATGAAGACAGCACCGCAACTTTCTACGTCGGCAAGACGGACGGTGGCCAGGGAACCGGCACGGCTTTCCGTCAGATCATGGCCGAAGAACTCGACATTGCCTTTGACAAGACGAGTCTGGTCATGGGCATCACCGACAAGACTGTCGATCAAGGCGGCTCGGGCGGTTCGGATGCCATCGAGACCGATGGCTGGCCCATGCGGCGCGTGGCAGCCGAAGCCCGGCGCGTCCTGATGGAGTTGGCATCGTCGAAATTCGGGACGCCCGTCGCTCAACTCGCTGTCAGCGAGGGAGTGATTAGCGTCAAAACTGATCCCGCGAAGAAAGTCAGCTATGGAGAACTGGTCGGCGGCAAGCGGTTCAACACCACTCTGACGGGCAACAACATCAACGCCACCACCGGCGTGGCCAAGCTGAAGTCGGTGCAGGAGCACAAGATTGTCGGCACGTCGCCGCAGCGCTATGAAATTCCCGCCAAGGTGGACGGGTCGCTCAAGTGGGCTGTCGATGCCAAGGCGCCGGGCATGGTTCATGCGCGCAACGTGCGACCGGCGTTTGCAGGCGCCAAGCTGATCAGCATTGATGAGTCGTCGGTAAGTGGCATCCCGGGATTCATCAAAGTGGTCAGCAAGGGCAACTACGTCGCGGTGATCTGCGAGCGGGAGGAGCAGGCGATCAAGGCATCGCGGCAGCTCAAGGTCAAATGGGAAAAGCCCGCGACGGCGGCCTTCCCGACATCGGAAAATCTTTTCACCTACATGCGCGCCGCGAAGCCGACTTCCGTTGTGCAATCCCGTGAAGGCCAGGGGCAGGCAGTGGAGGGCGACCTCGACGCTGCGCTGAAGAGTGCGGCCAAGGTGGTGGAAGCCGCCTACGATTTCCCCTTCCAGGGACATACCGCTCTGGGACCGGCGCACGCCATGGCCGATCCGTCGGACGGGCAGATGACCATCTACTCCAATGACATGAAGGCCTACGGCCTGCGCACCGGCGTCGCCGATTTCCTGGGAATGCCGCGCGACCGCGTGCGCGTGATCTGGCAGGAGGGTCCACAGCTTTATGGCCGCACCGCCGCTGATGACGCAGGCTTTGAGGCCGCTTATCTGGCCAAGGAGATTGGGCGTCCCGTGCGCATGCAGTGGATGCGGCATGAGGAGACCGGATGGGACGCGAAAGGTCCGGCGTTCACTTTCAATTTCCGCGGTGGTCTGGATGCTCAAGGCAACGTGGTTGCGCTGGAGTATAAGGCCCGCACGATGGACTATGCTCACATCGGCTACAACGAGCCCGATACGGTATTGATCGCGCAACTCATGGGCCGCCGACCCAAGCAGACACCGCCGGGCGGCGCGGGCAATCCTTCGGAGATGTACGCCATCCCGAACCGTCGACGCACCAGTGAAGTGGTGAGCATGCCTCTGGTCTGGGAATCGCCGTTACGCATCGGAAATTTGCGCGACCCTAATGGTCCGCAGATCACCTTCGCCGCCGAATCGTTCTTTGATGAACTAGCGGTGGCGGCGAAAGCCGATCCGCTGGAGTTTCGCCTGCGCCACCTCACGGCCAGCACTGAGGATGACGAGGAGTTCACTCGCGCACGCTCGATCGCCGTGGTCAAGGCGGCGGCAGCGGCTTACGGGTGGGAACCGCGTTCCGCACCTAGACCCGTTGGCACGGGAAAGATTCTTGCAGGACGCGGCTTCTCATATTGCTTCCGCAGTTCGACTGTCGTCGCGGAGATTGCCGATGTCGAGGTGAACCGCGAAACGGGGCACGTCTGGGTAAAGCGGCTGGTCTGCGCGCATGACTGCGGTCTGGTCATCAACCCGGAAGGTTTGCGACGCGTCATCGAGGGCAACCTGCTCTACGGTCTGAGCCGCGTGCTGCACGAGGAAGTGCAGTTCGACACGGAGAAAGTTACCAGCGTGGATTGGGTTACTCATCCCACACTCAAACACTCCGACTCACCAGCCCAGATCGACATCGTGCTTGTCAACGGAGACCCCAACCCGAATCGGCCTGACCTGCCTCCCTACGGAGCCGGCGAGGCAGCTTGCAAACCAACGGGAGCGGCGGTCGCCAACGCGATTTTCGACGCGACTGGCGTCCGTATCCGCCGCGCTCCGCTGCGCGACAAGCGCGTGCTGGAAGCCCTCAAGGCCGCGCGCGTGTAATCTGACGCAACAGAATAAACGTTAATACATGAATGCCCGCCGCGCCGGACCGCTTCCGGATCGGCGGGCATTCTGCTATACGCAGCTAACAGAGCCGCTCTCCGGAAGGGAGCGGTTCAGCGCAGTCTGGCTTCTCCTTTGAGCAACCGCTCCCTTTCGGCGAGCGGCTCTGTTGCGCTACTCCATCGGCAAAAATGCTTTAATAGAAGACATGGACCCTCATTCGAAAAAAACAAAGAAAAGCGTTAAAGAGACACTGGCCACGCTGCCAGAAGTTTGGGAGTTGCTGCGCCCGCGTCGTGGACTGCTGGCGCTGGGCATGGCGCTAACCGGAGTCAATCGCGTCTCCGGCCTGGTACTCCCCGCCTCCCTGAAATATTTGATTGACGACGTGATCGGCCAGCGACAAACCGACTTGCTGCCCTGGCTGGTCGGCGCGGTGATGACGGCAACGTTGATCCAGGCCGGCACCTCATTTGCATTGACCCAAACGCTCTCCATCGCGGCCCAAAAGCTGATCGCGGAGTTACGACGAAAAGTCCAGGAACACGTCGGACGTCTGCCCGTGGCCTACTATGACTCGAATAAATCGGGAGCGCTGGTGTCGCGCATCATGAACGACGTGGAAGGCGTGCGCAATCTGATCGGCACGGGACTGGTGCAGTTCGTGGGTGGATTGCTGACCGCCGCCATCGCGCTGGTCGTGCTGGTGCGCATCAGCCCATTGATGACCGGGATCGCCTTTTCCTTTTTGCTCGTTTTCGGCTTGGTCCTGCGCAAAGCGTTCCGCACGATTCGGCCCATCTTCCGCGAGCGGTCCAAGATCAATGCCGAGGTCGCCGGCCGTCTCACTGAGTCGATTGGCGGAGTGCGCGTGGTCAAGGGATATCACGCGGAGCAGCGCGAGCATTCCGTCTTCGCCGCTGGCGTACAGCGGTTGCTGGAGAATGTTCTACGCTCGCTGACCGCTATGTCCGTGCTAACAGCCTCATCGGCGGCGCTGATCGGCGTGGTCGGTTCCATCGTCATGTACATCGGGGCCAGCCAGGTGTTGAGCGGCTCACTCACGCTGGGTGGCTTCTTTACTTACACCATGTTTCTGGGATTCCTGGTTGCCCCACTCATACAAGTAGTTGGCATCGGCACGCAATTAACCGAGGCGGTGGCGGGCCTCGACCGCACCCGCGAGGTCTTGCGGGAATCTCCCGAGGATACCGACCCGAAACGCACGATCGCGCTATCGGGTATTCGCGGAGAAATTGTTTTTGATCGTATTAGCTTTTCATATGATAAGGGCACACCCGTTCTTCATGACGTCTCCTTTCGCGCAGAGCCGGGCAGTGTAACGGCGTTGGTGGGATCGTCCGGGTCAGGCAAGTCCACCATCATCGGATTGATTGCGGCGTTTCATGTGCCGGAAGAGGGCCGCATCCTCGTGGATGGCGTGGACCTATCGAATGTTCGCTTGAACTCGTATCGCCCGCACCTGGGAGTCGTGTTGCAGGAATCGTTTTTGTTTGACGGGACAATTCGTGACAACGTGGCATTCTCGCGTCCCGACGCCACGCAGGAACAGATACTCCGCGCCTGCAACATCGCGCACGTCAGCGAATTCGCGGAGCGTTTTGCCGACCAGTACGATACGGTGATTGGTGAGCGCGGCGTAAAACTCAGCGGCGGACAGCGCCAGCGCATCTCCATCGCGCGCGCGATTCTTGCCGATCCCCGCATCCTGATCCTGGACGAGGCCACCTCCAGCCTCGATTCTGAATCCGAGTCGCTCATTCAGGAAGGCCTGGCTTATTTGATGCGCGGGCGGACAACATTCGTCATCGCCCATCGACTGTCCACTATTCGCCGCGCCGATCAGATTCTGGTAATCGAAAAAGGCAGCATCATGGAACACGGCAGCCATCAGGAGTTGTTCGCAACGCGTGGCCGCTACTTCGACCTCTATACCAAGCAGCATGGGGTGGAGGCGAATCTATTTCTCGCGCCCGGCGAAGGCGACCAGACGGAACCCGCCGTTACCGAGAAATCCCCTGCGCACGGCGCGGCGGGGGAACCAGGATTCTTCTCGAGTAATAGGCTGTAGGGCTGGGGAAACTACCGGCGATATTGC
>CAMBEY010000229.1 GCA_945865705.1 Candidatus Sulfopaludibacter sp. SbA3 | reverse complement strand
GGCAGGAAGTGAGTGGACTACCTTGCCACCGCTCCCTCTCGGTCGCGGCTCGGCTAGAACGCCTTCAGAAGGAAAGCCGCAGCGCAAACTGGATCTGGCGCGCCGTGGTCGCCGGACTAACGTAGCGACCCAGGCCGGGATTGTACCCGCGACCGGTGAAGACAATCATGCTGCTGGCCGTCGGCGTGCGATAGTTCACGTGGTTGGCCAAGTTAAAAAACTCCGTGCGGAACTGTAGTTTCCGTGGGCCACCGAGCGAGAAATCTCGTTGCAGCGATACGTCCAAATTCACCAATGACGGACCATATATGGTGCCTCGCCCGACGTTGCCGATGGTGCCCGGCTCGGGAATGCTAAATGCGCAGGGATCAAAAAACTTATCGGGTTCCACTAGCGGCGCGCCCGGCTCCAGGAATGTCTCTCCCGTGACCGGGTCCTTGCAACCGATGGAAGTGGCGCTGCGCGGGTTGTTACTCTGCCCGGGGACCAGATTGGGCCGTGTTGCGGAAAACAGATAGCCAGCACGGCGCACGTTGATGCGCACCGTGGTGGGCACGCTGGTGCGGAAGCTAAAGATGCCTCCCAACCGCCAGCCGCCGAATAGCTTGCCGGTGACGGGAGCAAATCCGCTGCCACCGCTTCCCTCCGGCACGTTGTAAAAAAAACTGGTTGAGACGCGCTGGCGATTGTCGAAGTCGGACGGGCCGCGGTCCAGGGTGCGGTCCAGCCCATACTGCTGCGAACTGGCGCTGGTGCCGATGTTCGAGGCGTCGTCAATCGTCTTCGACAATGTATAGCTCACCCGCACGTTCAGTGCGCGTGTCAGCCGCGTGTCGGCGGTCAGCAAGAAGGAGTTGTAAAACGACTGCGCGTCGCTATTCATCAGGTTTATCCCGCTCTGGAACGCGGGATTGATCCGGACATCCCCCGCCGGAAAGAACAATGTGCCGTCGGGGCGCTCGACGGGCGGAGGGAACAAGTTCGTCTCATAGTTGCGCCAGAGGTGATTGCCACGAGCGCCGACAAATCCGGCCTGCACATTCGTCTGCATGGGCAGGCGGCGCTGCATGGAAAACTCATAGCGCATCACGCGCGGTGTGGTGAAGTCTCGATACGCGAGCGCCTGCGCCTGCTGCGGCTGGCCCGCGGATGATGCGAGCACCCCGGCGACCGCGTTGGGGAACGTAGCGCGGGCGTCAAAGTTGGGATTGATGGCGATGCGATAAAACGGCGCCATGTTTTTCTGGGTATCCACGGCGTAGCCGAGTTGCTCGTCGTAATAGATTCCGAACCCGGCACTAACACTGGTGACGCCGCTGGTGTTGCGACCGCCGCCTGGAGACCAGGCCACTCCGATGCGCGGCGAAATGTTGCCAAGCGAAGGGTTGTGATCGAGCAGCGGGCCGACCACCATCTGCGTGCCGGTCAGGATGTTGTCGAGGAACGAAGTCCGTCCCAGCCGGTCGTGAATCAGCGTGGCAAACTCATAGCGCAATCCCAGGTTGAACATCAGGCCGGGACGGACGCGGTACTCATCCTGCGCATAAAAACCGAACAATGTCTGGCGCCAGGCCTTGGTGTTGTCCGAGCCGGGCAGAGCCAAAGTTACAGAGGTGCCTTCCGGCCCGCCTTGCAGAAAACTGTCCAGGCTGTTGAACGACCAGATGCCGGATTTATTGGCGCTCGAAGAGACGTCCCAGCGGTAGCGGTGAATCTCCGCGCCGAGCTTCAGTCCGTGCGCTCCGCGCTGCACAATCACGTCGCTGGAATATTGGAAGCTGTTCATCTTGTTCGTCTCCGGCGCGGTGAACAGCGGGCCGAAGGTAACCGTGCCGGGAATATTCAAGTGTCCAAACTGCGGCGCTTCGGGCAAGAAATATCGCGAAACCGGAATGTTGATCTCTGGAGAGGTGGTGCTGGTGGTCTGGTCGGCGGGACGCGTGTAGCCGAGGCGAAATGACGCCACCAGCCGCGTGCTGAAAATGTGGCTGCCCACCAGCGTGGCATACTGTTGCCGGGTCTTGACCCTGCTGCCGAACGCGTATATCCCGCCCCCACGTATGCTGCGGGCATCATCAAATGAGTA
This sequence comes from Candidatus Sulfopaludibacter sp. SbA3, assembly GCA_945865705.1. GTDB lineage: Bacteria > Acidobacteriota > Terriglobia > 2-12-FULL-54-10 > 2-12-FULL-54-10 > SHUM01. The sequence goes on along the minus strand of CAMBEY010000229.1, from coordinate 2,744 downwards.
GCGTGCGAATAGCGCGGTGCGGTCGGAGAGAGCGTGATCCACGCGCAGCGTGAAGAACTGCTCATCGGTCGGCAGATACTGCGGCGAAATATTCTGCGCCAGCCCACCGCCCAGCCGCCCGCCGTCGAACTCCAGATTGGGCAGCGGCATCAGGTCCAGATACGGCCGAATCGCGGGGAAAACGCCAAACGTGCGGATCGCCGCGCCGGAGGCGTTGGTGATGATGCCCTGTCGCGCGTAGGAGTCGATGAAGGTGTCGAGTTGATTCTCGGTGAGACGGTCGAGCATCGCCTCGAAGCTGCCCATGATGAACGTCTTGTCCTTGCGCAGCGGCCCGGTGGCGGTGAAACCGAATTGATTGCGCTTGAAGGGCGGCGGGTGCGTGCCATCGAAGAAGCTGCGCGCATCCAGCTTGCTGTTGCGCAAATACTCAAACAAACTGACGTGAATTTCATTCGAGCCCGAACGCGTTACGGAGTTCAACACGCCGCCGCTGCCGCGCCCGTATTCAGACGAAAACGTGGTGGCGAAGACCATTACCTGCAAGACCGAGTCGGTGCCGAGTTGCACGCCAGCGGCGCTGCGCGGCGATCGGTTCCCGGTGTCCATAATGTTGGTGCCGTCGAGCAAGAAGCTGTTCGATGAGGCCCGCCCGCCGTTCACATTCAAGTTTCCGCCACCGATGCCGCGCGAACCCGACCCCGCCGAGGGATCACTGACGCCAGCTTCCAGCGTAGCCAATTGCGAATAGCTGCGGCCGTTCAGCGGCAGTCCCACCAGCAGGCTTTCGTTGATCAAGCTCCCACCGGCGCGCGGCGTGGTGGCAGCAGCTTGGCTCGTTGACGTTGCGGAAGTTGTCTGCAAAGGCCTCGCAGCGCCAGACGGCGCAACCGTCTGCTGCGCAAATCCACGCACTCCCATCACTGTGACAACGAAGATGGCCACGATGAAACTTAGAGGAACGGCGCGGGCCTCCCCATAAATAAATTTGCTTCGAATGAAATGCTTCATCACTGTGAATCCTTCCGCTTGAAAGAGTCGCGGGAAACGTTCTGATTCTATATCGTGGCGGGCATAAAACAAAAGATGCGATTCCTCACCGCCGTTGGGCGTGAAGGAATCGCATAAAATCGTCGAGTCCAAGTTTCGTTGATCCGCACCGTGCCGCGGCCAAACGCCGATTAATGAGTAAAGAAGAAGCAGCCGATGACCGGGATTTCTTCGTCCATGTTGAACAGCGTTACGTTGCCGTCATCGCCTTTGGCCAATTCAACAGGGCTGCCGTCAGCGCCTTTGGCGGAGGAGTCCAGCATCCCCAGTTTTATCTCGCCCTTCTTGGCGTCCTTGGCAACACGAAACTTCACATAGGCCACAATGCCCGGCTTGATTGCCGTTTTGCCGACGACGTTGACTTCCACCACTCCGAGCGTCTTATCCGACTTGTCATCGGCGACCGTGGTCTTCACCTCGGCATCGGCCAGTTCGGCGGCCAGCGCGCGCTCGACGGACTCGTACGTCAGCGTATCTTTCGGAAAGCTGACGTGCAGCAGCAGACTATTGGCCTGCACGCCTTCAGACCCCGAAAAGGTTACCGGGATGTCGATCAAGTCAGTCGGCTTCGCGGAGGCAAAGCCCATATTGATGCGCGTGGTCTCCTGAGCTCGGACTGCGCCAACCATGCCCAAAACGGCGGCCAGCATGACCACCAGGGATTTTCTGCTCGTTCTCATCTCGTAGTTCTCCTTTGATTCAGCCTGCAATTGCACAAACATAATACTGCGAATATCCCCGAATAATAGGATGCATAACGGGACTTGCCCGTTATCCCTACTATACTCCATTCGTCGTTAGGGCATGGCAAATACCATGCCCTGAAACAGATACGGCCAAATGCACAAAGATGCTAACCGCCGCCGGAGCGAACCGCAGCCGTTTTGCGCTTTCCAACCAAGTCCTTATATGTAGTTACCTGCGCGCCTGCCGGACGGTAGTTATACTCGGCGGCGAAGTTGGTGTGGACAAAAACCGGCTTGCCATCAAACACGGTCAACTGCGGTTGAATGGTGCTGACTTCCTCCTCGGGGATGGTCATGTAGTCCTTGTCGAGCACCACCATGTCCGCGAGTTTGCCGGGCTGGATCATGCCGAACTGATCGGGCCGCAACACATATTCAGAGGCCCAACTGGTAATCATGCGCAGCGCGGTGGCGCGATCGACGCGCTCGTTCGGCCCCCAGACGCGGCCTTTCGAGTCCTTGCGCGTCAGCATCACTTCCATGTCGTCCCACAGATACGAGTTGGTGTCGGACTCAAAGACCACGCGCGCGCCCGCGGCCAGCAGGCTCTTCACCGGGCTGATCCAGTTGTGCGCCAAATCCTCGCCGTAGGCGTCGGCCTTCTCCTGGCCCTCTTCCACCGAACGGGCCACGTAACAACTGAACCACACGCCCAATTGCGCGGCGCGCTTGAAGTCTTTAGGGTTCACCTGATCGCAGTGATCCACCGCCCACAATTTAGTGGCGTCCTTGCCGTACTGCTTCTGAATCTGCTCGACCAGATTGAAGATCAGGCGGTGCGACTTGTCGCCGGCCACATGCGTGTTGCCGAAGCGCACACCGTACTTGCCGGCGTTCATCGTCCAGTTTTGGTAGTAGTTACTCTTGATGTTGGCGGCTTTGTTGACCGAGCCCATCGCGCCACGATACTCGATGTCATAGTGGCACTGGCCTGAGGGGAACCAGCTA
>CAMBEY010000228.1 GCA_945865705.1 Candidatus Sulfopaludibacter sp. SbA3 | reverse complement strand
CTGACGGTTGCGGCACTATTCGTTCGGATGCCCGTTCGCCTTCTGTTCGCCAGAAATTAATTGCTATAATGGGCGAGCCGCTTCGGCATACCCCATGAGTCTGACTGGCTTTCATCCCGCCGTAGTTGATTGGTTCGAGAGCGCGCTGGGTGCGCCCACTGAGCCGCAGCGCCTCGGCTGGCCCGCCATCCGCGCAGGGTCCGACACGCTGATCGCCGCGCCCACCGGCTCCGGCAAAACGCTGGCTGCATTTCTGGCGGCGATCGACTCGCTCGTCCGTCAGGGCATTGCGGGCGAGTTGCGCGACGAAACGCAAGTGCTCTACATTTCGCCGCTCAAAGCCCTCAGCAATGACGTGAAGCAGCATCTCTCCGTGCCGTTGAGCGGCGTGCAGAAGTCGCTGTGGAAACTCGGCCTGCTGGTGCCCGAGATTCGCACGTGGGTGCGCACCGGGGACACGCCGCAATCCGAGCGCGCCAAGATGCTGCGCCGCCCGCCGCACATTATTGTCACCACGCCCGAGTCGCTCTACATCCTGCTTACCGCCGGCAAGAGCCGCGAAGTGTTGCGCAATGTGCGCACCGTCATCGTGGACGAAATTCACGCCGTCGCGCGCGATAAGCGCGGCTCGCATTTATCTCTCAGCCTGGAGCGGCTCGATGCACTGACGTTTGCAAAGAGTGGGCGCAAGCCCGTGCGCATCGGACTCTCCGCCACGCAAAGCCCCATTGAGGAGGTCGCGCGCTTCCTGGTGGGCAACGACCGCATCGACCAGCACGGCAAACCGCGCTGCGCCATCATCGACACCGGCCACGCTCGCAAGATGGACCTGCGCGTCGAGATTCCCAATCAGCCGTTGAGCGCCGTCGCCTCCAACGAAATGTGGGAGGAAATCTACGACCGCATCGCGCAGATGATTCAGGCCGAGCGCACCACGCTGGTCTTCGTCAACACGCGGCGGCTGGCCGAGCGCGTGGCCATGCATCTTTCCGAACGCATCGGCGAGGATCAAGTCACGTCGCATCACGGGAGCCTGTCGCGCACGCAACGCCTGAAGGCCGAGCAGCGACTGAAGTCAGGGCAGTTGAAGGCGCTGGTGGCCACCGCATCGCTCGAACTCGGCATCGACATCGGGACGGTGGACCTGGCGATTCAGATCGGCTCGCCGCACGCCATCTCCACATTGCTGCAACGCATCGGACGCTCCGGCCACCAGCTTGCCGCCACGCCGCGCGGCTGCGTATTCGCGCTCAGCCGCGATGAGTTGGTCGAGTGCGCCGCGCTGCTGCGCGCCGTGCGCCGCGGCCATCTCGACAAGCTGGTAATCCCCGCACAGCCCGTGGACATCCTCGCGCAGCAGATCGTCGCTTCCGTCGCCTCCGCCGGACCAGAAGGCGAGTGGGATGAAGAGGAACTCTACGCGATGTGCCGCCGGGCGTATCCTTACCGCGAGCTGACGCGCGCGCGCTTCGACGAAGTCGTGCGCATGTTGGCCGAAGGCTTCTCGACAAGGCGAGGACGCAGCGGCGCGCATCTGCACTATGACGCCATCGGCAAACGCATCCGCGCGCGACGTGGAGCGCGGCTCGCGGCCATCACCTCGGGCGGCGCGATTCCTGACAACGCGGACTATCAGGTTGTGCAGGAGCCGGAAAGCCTCTTCGTCGGCACCGTGAACGAGGACTTCGCCATCGAGAGCGTGCCCGGCGACATCTTCCTGCTGGGCAACACGGCGTGGCGCATCCTGCGCGTCGAGCAATCCACTCTGCGCGTGGCGGACGCCCACGGCGAGCCACCCACCATTCCCTTCTGGCTGGGCGAAGCGCCCGCACGCACCACGGAGTTATCGAAGGAAGTCTCGGAGTTGCGCGAGGAAGTAGGCAAACGTCTCGACCCGCCTACCCAGGCCGCCGAGCGGCCGCACAAAAACGCTGTCGAATGGTTAGAGCAGGAATGTGGTTTAACTCAAGTCCAGGCGGTGGAGATCGTTGACTATCTCGCGGCCAGCCGCGCCGCGCTCGGCGTGATCCCCACGCAGAAGACGCTGGTGCTGGAACGCTTCTTCGACGCGAGCGGCGGCATGCAGCTCGTCGTGCATTCGCCCTACGGCGGACGCATCAACCGCGCATGGGGCCTCGCCCTGCGCAAGCGTTTCTGCCGCAGCTTCAATTTCGAGTTGCAGGCGGCGGCGAACGAAGATGCCATCGTTCTGTCGCTGGGGTTGCAGCACAGTTTTCCGCTCGACGATGTGTTTCATTATCTGCATCCCAACACCGCCGAAGACTTGCTGGTGCAGGCGCTGCTGGCCGCGCCCATGTTTCCCACGCGCTGGCGTTGGAATGCGTCGCGCGCGCTGGCCATCCTGCGCCACAGCGGCGGACGCCGGGTGCCGCCCGCGCTGCTGCGCATGAAGTCGGACGATCTGCTGGCCACCGTCTTCCCCGATAGCGTGGCCTGCGCCGAAAATTTAACTGGCCCGATTGAGGTGCCCGATCACCCGCTGGTCCAGCAGACTATTCATGACTGCCTCACCGAGGCCATGGACATCGGCGGTTTCCTGCATCTGCTGCGGTCAATTGAGCAGGGCAAGTTGCAACTCGTCGCGCGCGACACTACGGAGCCTTCGCCGCTGGCGCATGAAATTCTGAACGCACGTCCCTATGCGTTTCTCGACGACGCTCCGCTCGAAGAGCGCCGCACGCGCGCCGTGCAGACGCGGCGCAATCTCGACTTCAAGGCCACTGACGAGTTGGGCAAGCTCGACGCCGAGGCCATCGAGTGGGTGCGCCAGCAAGCCGCGCCGCAGGTGGAGAACGCCGACGAGTTGCACGATGCCCTGATGCTGGCCGGCTTCCTGATCGAGTCGCAGTATCCTGGTTGGAACATGTACTTCGATGCGCTCACCGCCACGCGCCGCGCCGCGCACTGGCAGTCCGATTCCAGTCCGATGTTGTGGATCGCCGCCGAGCGCCGCCCGCTGTTTGACGCTATCGCGCCGCAGGCGACCACCGCGCCGGACGTGGCGGCTCCCGCTCACGAGCAACAGAAAGTTTGGACGCGCGATGAAGCGCTGGCCGAGATCGTGCGCGGACACATGGAGATGCTGGGGCCGACGACGGCGCGCGATCTGGCGCTCTCGCTGGGAGTGGCTACCAGTGATATGGAAACCGCGCTGGCCACTCTGGAAAAACAGGGCGGCATCTTCCGCGGACATTTTTCTGGCGGCGCGCAACTCGAGTGGTGCGACCGCCGCCTGCTGGCGCGGATTCATCGCGCCACGCTGGACCGTCTGCGCCGCGAGATCGAGCCGGTAACCGCCGCGGACTTCCTGCGCTTCCTGGCCGTGTGGCAGCACGCCGGCGGTGAGCAGCGTGTCGATGGACCGCTGGGTCTTTCCGCGCTGGTGGGACAGTTGCAGGGATATGAAATTCCCGCCGCCGCGTGGGAAAGTTCCGTTCTGGCGTTGCGCATGACGCGCTACGATCCGGCGTGGCTCGATCAATTGTGTCTGGCGGGCGAGGTGGCCTGGCTGCGGCTCCAACCACCAGCCCCGCCGACGGAGTCCGACGGGCGGCAGGCGGGCGCGAACCGGGCGTCGCCCATCACGCTGCTCTATCGCCAGCAGATGCACGAGTGGATAAATGCCGTCACAGAGCCGCGACCGGGAGGGAGCGGTGCCAAGAAGGCCGTAGACGTTCCAGCAACCGCTCCCTTTCGGTCGCGGCTCGGTGACGAGATCGTGGGCGCGTCCCTGGGCACGCGCGCGGCGATGACGCTCGAATATCTGCAACGTAACGGCGCATCCTTCTTTCAGGATTTGGTGAACGGCACCGGCTTGTTAAGCACCGATGTCGAGAGCGGACTACGCGAGTTGATCGCGGCGGGGCTGGTGATCAGCGACGGCTTCGCCGGTCTGCGCGCGCTGGCCATTGCGCCGGACAAGACGCTGGGCACCGGCTCAGTCAAGCACAAAGACGGGCGTCCCAGTGGACGGGCCGGCGGACTCCCCACGATCCCGCACACGGCGGGACGCTGGTCGGCCCTGCGGCGCGAAAGCGCCGTGCGGAATGACCGCGAGTCCCTCAGCGCTGACGAGAATTCCGCGCTTCCCGGACGCGAGCCGGAACGCGCGCCAGCCCGAGACCCTGTGGAGATGTGGGCGCGGCAATTGCTGTGGCGCTACGGCGTGGTCTTTCACCGCATCCTGGAGCGCGAGAGCGGGCTGCCGCCGTGGCGCGATTTGCTGCGCGAGTTCCGTCGGCTGGAAGCGCGTGGCGAGATTCGCGGCGGGCGTTTTGTCGCTGGTTTTTCAGGCGAGCAGTACGCGCTGCCGGAAGCGGTGGCGCAGTTGCGGGCTGTGCGTCGCGCGCCGGCGCTGGGCGAGATCGTGGTAATCTGCGGAGCCGATCCGCTGAATCTGGCGGGCATTCTGACGCCGGGGCGCAAAGTCGCCGCGCTGGCCACGCACCGCATTTTGCTGCGCGACGGAGTGCCGCTGGCCGCGCTGGAGTCCGGCGAAGTGGTCGAGCTGCATCCGGCGGCGCGGGAGTTGGGCGCGCAGGCGCGCCAGCGGTTGGAGGGGCCCGTGGTGATTCCGGCTGCGGCGCAGGCCGGCGCGGGGCGCCCATAAGGCCTGTGATACAATAGCGCGTCGTTAGGGATATGAACCGAGCCGCGACCGAAAGGGAGCGGTCACGTTCAACGGACATTAGTAATCGTCAAACGTGACCGCTCCCTTTCGGTCGCGGCTCGGTTATCGGAAACGATTCCTCATCATGCCACCCTTTCCTTTTTTCTTACTGCTCATCATAGGATTGATCATCCTGGCGAATGCC
>CAMBEY010000227.1 GCA_945865705.1 Candidatus Sulfopaludibacter sp. SbA3 | reverse complement strand
CGATCAATGCCCGGCGTGGCCATGCCGCAGAAGATCAGCACGTTGTAAGTCTTGCCGTCTTCTTCGACCGTGGTGGTCCAATTGGTGCAGCCCTTGGTGTGGCCGGGGGTGAGGTGCGCCGTCAGCGTGACATCGCCGAGTGTTACCTTGCCGCCATGCTCGATGATTTTGTCGGTCTTGAAAGGCTTGTACTTCTCGCTGCCGTCCTCGCGGAAATCGGTGCGCCCGCCGGTGGCCACTTCATCCGCCGCCGCCTTCGACATGGTGATGCTGCCGCCGGTCAGCTCCTTGAACATGGGGAATCCACCCATGTGCTCTTCATGCGTGTGGCTGTTCAGCATGATTTTGATGTCGCGCGGATTGATCTTCAGCTTCTCCAGATTCTCGCGCACCCACGGCGCTTCCAAAGTGGAAGTGGTATCGACCATGATGTATCCCGCCGAGGTCTTGATCAGAAACGCTCCTACCTGCGAGTGCCCTACCCACCAGATATTGCCGATCAAGCGGATGGGATCTTTCTTGTGATTCTCATTGTCTGCTCCCACCGGAATGGTAACCGCCGGTGCTTCCGTAGCCGGTGCCTGCGCCTGCAAATTGGTCTTCGGCGCGACGGCCAATAATCCAGCCATCACCGCGCCTAGCCAAAGTGCAGTCTGCCAATTCGCGCGTTTCTGTTTAAACATCATGCTCTCACCTCAAATGAATAGAATTCTCGGATCATGCACCGGAAGATCGCCCGCTGGCTTGCCACTCTTCCGGTCCTTTACTGTGCCGATTGGATGAGGATACGCCACGATATCGGCAAACTCAAGTGGCGTGGACCATCCCTGCTGATTGCTAATGCGTGAAGAAGAAGCAAATAATTGCTGGGGGATCGCCCGGCAATTGAACCTCTACTTCGGCGTCAAAGGCGCGGAGATTCACCAGCTTTGCGCCACTGGCCATTTCGGACGCCTCCGCCGTCGTGCGTAATGTAATTGTGGCGGCCTTGCCTTCCTCGCTGATGGCATAGGAAATGTAACCGAGCAGACCGCTGGGGATCGGCTTCCCCTTCGCCCCCGCCGCAGCGGTGATCACCACCGTCTGTTCATTCAAATCTTTGTCGTTCTTGCCTTCGGTCGCTTTCGATTGAAACTCAATGCCATTCAGCTCCGCATCCAGCCCCGGCTCAATCTTCTCGAAGCGAAGACTGTTGCTGACATATCGAACCGAGAGGAACAACTTCCCAGCCACCACGCCAGGAGCAGGATTGAAGTAAATGGGGACCGTCAGCCGGGTTCCCGGCGCGCCCGCCGTACTCCCCAAATTGACGCGACTAGGCGGTTGCGCCACGGCGACGTTTTGCGCAAAGGCGGTGGATGCGAAGACCACCATCCATGCGATGAGTAAATGGATTGACAGGGGGACTCCCTGCGTGGGTAATCGCCGCATGAGCAATCGAGCTATCTCCTGCCGGAACTTTGTCCGGGCGCCGGGCCTTGGTAGCCGACCGGCTCCTTGCCGATCTCCCTGGCGAATCCGGCTTCCATGTAGGAGACCTTGCCGCCCACCACGGTCATCACGGGGCGCACTTCGCTGATGTCGTTCTCCGGCACGGTGAAGAAGTCGCGGTTGAGCACAATGTAGTCTGCCCACTTGCGCGGCTCCAGCGTGCCTAACACATCCTGTCGCAGCACATACTCGGAGGCCCACGAGGTGGCCGCCTTCATCGCCACCACGCGATCCAGGCGCTCGTTGGGAGCCCATAGCTTGCCGTCGGCGCTGGCCCGCGTAACGGGAATTTCGATGTACTCGAAGGCAGTCTTCTCCGGGTGCTCGTCGATCTCCCAGACGAATTTCACGCCGCCCTTGTAGAGCGAATTCATGGGGACCACCCAGGCCGTATATTTCTCTCCATAGTCTCTCAACACGCGCTCGGAGACACCCAGCACATACTTCGGCCCGCACGACATGGTAATGCCAAGCTGCTTGATCCGATCGTACTGGTCGGGCCGCGGACCCATCGTGCAGTGGTCGATGACGTGGGCTTTCTTCTGCACCTGATCCAGCGTCATGCCGGCGGCTTTGCTTCCCTTCTCGATGATGTCCATGAAGTTGTCGAGCGCCAGATCGCCCGCGATGTGCGTGCCGGTGATGCGCAGGCCGGAGCGCACCATATCGAACATCACCCCGTTCTTGAAGTCACCCTCCGCGCCGAGGTTCAGCTCGCGCGCCTTGATCTCCGGCTTGGCATCCACCGTGGTGGCCACGCCCGGGTAGGACTGATCGAGATGTCCGACGGTTACGCCAATGTTCCACCAGTAGTCCGAGCCGTTGCCGGCCATGTCGCCGATGCGCGTGTAGAAGCTGCTCGCTTCCGAGTTGAAGATGGTTCCGGAGCGGTGCGTCCAGGCGAAACGGATGGCCATTTTTTTCTGGCGATCCAGCTCCGCATAAGCGTTAACGTGGCCAGGAACATTGATGTGCGATGAAAAAGTGGTTACACCGAACGAAGCCCACTCTTCCAGCTCGCGGCGCACATTCTCGGCGATCAGGTCAGGGCGGCTGTGGATCAGCATCACCGGGATGGCGCGATTGAACTCGGTGCCGAAGATGGCGATGCCAGTAACGCGGTCGAGTCCTTCATCCACGAGTTTGGAGCGGTAGAATTTCTCCACTTCCTCAATGACTCGCTCGTTCACCAGGGCCATCGTGCGGACGATAATATGCACCGGATTGTTGGGCGCCATCTGATCCAGGTCTTTCTTCATCAATAGCTTTTTCGCCATCAGCAAGTCCATGCTCACCGGAGAGTTGATGGTGATGCGAATCCACTCGCCGGGCGCCATGCGCTCGACGCTCGACTTGATAGTGGCGGCCAGGCCATTGTTAATCTCTTCGGCCGTAGCCCCCTCCACCACCGCCGGACGCGGCAGGCCGGACAGGCCCCAGTGATCCGAGCCATCATGCAAGTGTGAATGCGTATCCACCAGCCCGGGCAGCATGGTGCGGCCCTTCAGATCAATGCGCTGCGTCGCGGGACCGGCCAGGCGAAGAACATCCTGATCCTCGCCGAGCTTCAAAATTTCCCCGTCGCGCACAGCCATGGCCTTAACGATTGTGCCGGGATTCTCGCTACGACTGCGATCATCCATCGTTACAATCTTTCCGTTATAGAGAATCGTTTCCGGGTAGGCGATTATTTCGGCGGGAGGCGACGCGTTCTGGGCAAGAAGACCGGCACTGGCGAGCAGAACGAAGATGACGGCGCGGCAGCCAACACTGAATGCAATAGACCCACGGAGAACAGGTTTCATCGGAAAGTCTCCCCCATTTCGGGGTGTCATTCCGAGCACAGCGAGGAATGACACCTTATGAAGCATTTCAATAAACTGCTATTTCGCGCGAATGGCCTTGGCGCGAGTATCGAGCGCGGTTGCTTCCGCCGCCCGGTTGGATTTCCGCAGCGACTCCGCATAATGATCCAATATGTCGGCCAGCAGCGAGTGATTGGGCCCCAGAGACTTTTCGGCGGTTTCCAGTGAGCGCTTATAGTAGGGCTCGGCATCGGAGTACTTTTGCTGCGCCGCGTAGTGCCTCCCCAGCGCATCCAGCGTCGTCGCCAGGTGAGGCAGATTTTCGTCGCCAGATTTTTCCAGAATCGCCTGCGCTCGTTTCAACAACGGCTCCGAGCCGCGATAGGTTCCCTGCTGGTCGTAAAGATCCGCCAGCGCGGTAAGCACCGGCGTGAGAGAAATGTGCTGGGCGTTGGAGGACCTTTCTAAAATGGCGAGCGCCCGCTTCAGCAACTGTTCGGCGGGGCCAAACTGTTTCTGCTGCACGTGAACGCGGGAGAGATTCACCAGGGTAGCGGTAATCGCAGGATCCTCCCTGCCCGAAAAGTTTTCTTCAATTAACAGCGCTCGCTCCAGCAAGGGCTGCACTTGCGCATATTTCCCCAACGCCATGCGCACGTGCGCCAAGTCATTCAAACCGGCGGCCAGCAATGGGTTCATGGGATTCGACATGCCCAGCGTGTTGTCGCGAATGGCCATTGAGCGGACAAAAAGTTTTTCCGACTCGGCCAGCTTTCCCTGGTCGCGGTACAGCGCGGCCAGACTGCTGATACTGTTGTCCACCTCGCGATGCTGTGTGCCAAACTGTTTCTCACGGATCACCAGCGCGCGCTTCATCAGCGTTTCAGCCTCGGCCATGCGCGACTGACGTTGATTGAGTATTCCCAGATTATTCAGCGCGGCGGCCACCAGCGCATGTTCACCTCCGAGCACCTTCTCCCGGATGGCCAGCGAACGTATTAGAAGCGGCTCGGCTTCGGCGTAGTTGCCCTGCGCATCGTAGAGTGCAGCCAGCCGATTCAGGCTGGCATCCACATCCGGGTGCTCCTGCCCATGAGCCTTCTCGCGAATTGCCAGCGCCTGCCGCATTAGAGGAGCAGCCTCACTACCCTGCCCTTCACTGATATACATGCTCGCCAATGAGTCCACGGTGCCGGCCAGCTCCGGGCTGGCGTCTCCCATATTTTTCTCGCGGATCGCGATCGCCCGACGCACCAGCGTCGTGGCCTCCAGCAATTGGTTCTGCGAGTAGTAATACTTACCGACGATCAATAAAGTGGAGGCCAGCCGCGCATCCTCCGGCCCAAACTTCTCGGCCTCCTTGATTGCGGACTGAAAGGCAATCAAAGCCTCTTCGGCTTTGTTGGTCTTTAGCGCCGTCGAGCCGGTCTCCATGAACTTTTTCCAGATTGCATCACTACCCTGCGCCCCTGCGCCGGGAGCGGTCAAAGACAACACAACCAGCAACAGCAACGCTCTCACCGCGCTCACAATCGTAAGAATCTTCACAATCCCGCTCCTCGCCTGGTGTTGGGTTCCGGAAGAGTGACCGAGCCGCGACCGAGAG
>CAMBEY010000226.1 GCA_945865705.1 Candidatus Sulfopaludibacter sp. SbA3 | reverse complement strand
AACGCTCACCGTGGCTACCAGTGCTTCCTATACACCATCCGTGAAAATGGTCTAAGTTCCAGGTTAGAGCTAACAGAGCCGCGACCGTGTGGAAGCGGGGGCGCCTTCGACGATCTTGGATGGCCGTCGAGCGCCCCCCGCTCCCTCACGGTCACGGCTCTGTTAGTTCTTCACAACTCCGGCATTTTCTGATATCATAAGAGATTCGAACGGAAGGAGTGGTATAGTTCTGGCCAAATCATGCGAAGTCTGCGGCAAAGGCCCGCGTTATGGAAACCGAATTTCTCACGCTCACAACGTAACGCGTCGGCGCTGGAACGTCAATCTGAAGAGCGTTCGGGCTGTTGTGAATCGCGGCAATGTGCGCTTGCGTGTCTGCGCGGGCTGCCTGCGTAACGGCAAAGTTCAGAAAGCCCTCTAGGTCTTCCCCAAACATCTCCGAGTCGGCGGAAATCCTCCTACCAATGCGTCATCGCGCATAAGGGATATTTCCGTCCCTGGCTTGTGCGTGGCCTGCCCACGGCGCAGTCTCACGCCTTGTATATTCGCTCGACTCCACGCACGCCGGACACCTTGCGCATGGCGACAATGAGGCGTTCGAGCTGCTTGGTATCCAAGATATCCAGCGTCAGATCGATATGCGCGTCCCCGCCGTCACCCACCTTGGTCTCAATGTTGCGGATGTTAGTTTTCTCGGTGAGTGCCGCGGTTAATTCCTTGATCAACCCTGGACGGTCCTGGGTCAATATGGACAGAGTAACCGGGAAGGCGTCCTCGGCGGAGGATGCCCACTCCACTTCGATCTTTCTGCCGCTCTCATACAGCAGGTTCTGCACATTCGGGCATTTCCTGGAATGCACGGCCACGCCTTTGCCACGCGTGATGTAACCGACGATCTCCTCGCCGCGAATCGGATCGCAGCATTGCGCCCGATAAACGAGCACATCGCCAAGCCCCTTCACCTGAATGGCCTCGTCGCGCCCGATACCCAGAGCATGTTGCACGGTTCTGGCCAGCGACTTTTTCGCCGGCTGTTCCTGCGGCGGAGTTTTGTCTGGAAACAGTCTGGCGAGCACGACCTGCGTCGGGACTCGACCATAGCCTACTGCCGAATAGAGATCATCCACTTTGGGACATCCACTGGCCTGGGCCGCCTTCAGGAGGTCGGCCTCCGGTACTGATTTCCAGGAGATATCGTATCGCCGGCATTCCTTCTCGATTAATTTCAGGCCCAGCTCAATCGATCCTTCGCGCTCGGCGGCGTGGATGAAGTGCTTGATGCGGTTCCGCGCCTTCGTGGAAGCCGTGAAGCCCAACCAGTCGCGGCTCGGTTGAGACGCCTTCTGCGTGAGTATCTCCACGATGTCTCCGTTGCGCAGTCGATAGCGCAGCGAGACCATTTTGCCGTTCACTTTGGCGCCGACGCAGGTGTCTCCCACCTGGGTGTGCACCGAGTAGGCAAAGTCCACCGGCGATGACCCGCGCGGCAGAACCATCACCTTCCCTCGGGGAGTAAAGGAGTAGACCTCCTCCGGATAAAGATCAATGCGCAGGCTGGACATGAACTCGCCGGGATCGGACAAGTCCTGCTGCCACTCCACCAGATGCCGCAACCACGCCATGTTCTTCTCGTCGGCAATGGAAATTGGACCTTCGCCTTCCTTGTATTTCCAGTGCGCCGCAATGCCCAGCTCCGCCGTATGATGCATCTCCTTCGTGCGAATCTGCACCTCGAAAGGCTGGCCGTTCTTGCCGATCAGCGTGGTGTGCAGCGACTGATATAGATTGGGACGCGGCATGGCGATGAAGTCCTTGATGCGTCCCGGCACGGGCTGCCACATGCCGTGAATGACGCCAAGCGAGGCGTAGCAGGTCTGAAGATTGTCGCAGATGATGCGCACGGCCAGCAGGTCGTACACCTGGTCCATGGTGCTGTTTTGCTGTTTCAGCTTCTGGAAGATGCTATAGGGTCGCTTGATCCTCCACTCGACAAGGCCGGCGATTCCCAATTCGTTCAACTTCTTTTCAATGACCCCGCCGATTTCCTTCAGGAACTCTTCTCCCGTGCGGCGCTTGCCTTCCAACTGCTTGCGAATCTCTTCGTAGGCGATGGGGTCGAGAAATGAAAATGCCAGGTCCTCCAGTTCGCCGCGTACTTTGCCCATACCCATGCGGTGGGCAAGCGGGGCGTAAACATCCAGCGTCTCCTGAGCGATTCGCTGCTGCTTGTCCTCTGGAACGAACTTCAAGGTCCGCATATTGTGCAGGCGGTCGGCCATTTTGACGAAGATCACCCGAACGTCGTCCACCATGGCCAGCAACATCTTGCGCAGATTGTGCGCCTGACGCTCCTCGCGGCTGGCAAAGTCGAACTTGCCGATCTTGGTTACCCCTTCCACCAGCCGCGCGACTTCGACGCCAAACTGCTGGCGGACTTCGTCAATCGTAACCTGTGTGTCTTCGACGATATCGTGGAGCAACGCGGTCTGGATCGTGGGCAGATCCATGCGCAGGTCGGCGAGGATATGAGCGACCGCCACGGGATGGACAAGATAAAGCTCCCCAGAGTGTCGCCGCTGGCTGCCGTGATGCTGTGCGGCCGTCTGGTAGGCGCGGCGCAGCGGTTCCAGATCATCTCCAGGACGATACTGCTGGACCTTGTTCAGCAACTCGCGAAACTTCGTCAAGGTCAGAAGATTCGTCGAGATTGCCTGGCGAAACTGGCTGGGCAAGTTGGCCATCTGTATTAAAGTCCCTGCAAACCCGGGCGATCCTCTCGCCCGGGACTCCCCAAAGAAAAAACCCTGGAGCCATTAAGCTCCAGGGTCAATTATAGATCGAAGGACAGCCGATTGGGCTTGCGACAGAAAGCTTAACCGCCAATCTGTCCGGTAGTCTCCGCCGCCATCCTCTTTTTCTTGATGTCCAAGCTCTTTTCCACCCACTCATCTGCCGTGGTAAGGAGTTGCTCGCGCTCTACGGGAGATTCCACCAAATCCGCTTTTTCGCGATACAGCAGGTTCA
Organism: Candidatus Sulfopaludibacter sp. SbA3; assembly: GCA_945865705.1. Classification (GTDB taxonomy): domain Bacteria; phylum Acidobacteriota; class Terriglobia; order 2-12-FULL-54-10; family 2-12-FULL-54-10; genus SHUM01. Next base: position 1,930 of record CAMBEY010000226.1, on the reverse strand, counting down.
GATAGGCCATGGCGTCATCGTATTCTTCACGATTGGCCATCGCCTTTGTGAGGACCTCAATGCCTTCGTTGACCAAGCCCATGCTCTTCTCAGCCAATGCCGCTTTCTCCTTGGCATCCTTGATCGGCTCGTCGGGACGAAGATTCAATTTTTTCTTTAGCTCCATGCGAGGCTGATAGGTCTGAGTCCAGTTAATGACCCCAATGGAATAAAACGCCTCGGCATTGGTCGGCTCGACGGCAACGTGCTTCCTGTAATATTCTTTGGCGTCATCAAACCGCTTCATCTGGAAATAGATGCTGGCGATCCCGCCGATGCTGCCAGTGTTTTGGCTGTCTTCCTGCAGGACTTTCTGGAATTCAGCGACCGCCTGTTCGCCAACTTGCGTGTTGGCTTCGGAGTCGGCTCCGGGAACATATTGGTTGGCGTAGGCCGTGGCCAGATAGAGCCGCGCATTCAGCATGGTGGGATCCAGGTCCACCGCCGTCTTGAAGTGCTCCACGGCCGGCTTGTACTGCATCGCCTTGAATGCGGCCACGCCCTTGTTCAATTCATCGCGAGCCTTCAGCTTCGTGCATCCTGTCGAAATCATCAGCACTGCGGCGATAGCGAGACAAGCGAATTGTAAATTACGATTGCTGTGCTTCATGTGCGCTCTCCGAAATAATATCTTCAATGCCCATTGCTGGACACCGCCCATTTCTGGAAACCAAAAGGATACATGCCCGTAAGGCAGCTCTCCATTCCGACTGCGGAGAGCGCCGCCTCCTTGGCTAGTTTCCTTCTTCCATCGCCTGGGTAATTAAACCAATTCTTTCAACACCTGCGCCCTTGGCGATGTCGATTACCTCGGCTACTTTCGCAAAGATAATCTCTTTGTCGCCGCGCACAAACATGATCTTTTCGGCGCGCGTCTTGAAAATGGTAAACAGCTTGTCGCCCAACTGTTCCTTGGTAACGGCATCCGAATTGATCTTGATATTGCCGATCTGGTCAACGGAAACGACAACGGTAAGATCGTTCACCGGCGCAGGCGTATCTTCCTTGCTGGGCTGCGGAACTTGCGCGTCCAGACCCTTGGGAATCTGCGGATTGATCACCATAAAGATAATCAGCAACACCAACAAAATATCGATCAACGGAACAATATTGGGCTCAGACTTGGCGCCCTTATTCCCACCAACGGACATTCCCATACGCTTCCTCCGGGAAACTACCGCCGGCAGCAGCAACTGCCGGCGCTCATTGAAATTGTTGACCAGGCTCCATCCCGCAAAACCTAAGGATGCAACCGGCGATGATTCACATACTTGACAAACGGCCCATCTACGAAGTGTCTAGTAAGTCGGCAGTGGCTCGCCTTCTTTTGCTTTGTCGGTGAGCAACCCCAACTTTTCCACACCTGCCGAGCGCACTGCATCGACGGCATTGACCACCGTCTCATACTTGGCGCGCGCATCACTCTTTACGAAGACAGTCTTGTCCAGGCGGCCTTCGATCAGACCAGCAACCTCCTTGGACAAATCTCCCAGCTGCTTTTGAGATGTACCAAGGAAGATGTTGCCATCGCGCGTAATCGCCACCACAATGGCGTCCTCCTTATCGGCATCCGGCATTTCATGTTGATTGGCCGTTTGCGTCAACTCTACGCTGATATCTTTCTGCAACATGGGCGTAACCACCATGAAGATGATCAGCAGCACTAACATGATGTCCGCCATGGGCACCACGTTGGGCTCGGAGTTTACAGCCCCGACAGGTCGCTTCTTTGCCATGTTACTTCCTCGCCGCGCTGCGCTTCACGAAGTAGTCAACCAGCTCGGAAGCGGAGTTGTCCATTTCGACGTCCAGCGACTCAGTCAGGTTGTTGAAGTAGTTGTAAGCCCACACCGCAGGGACGGCAACGAATAATCCGAAAGCGGTGGTAACC
>CAMBEY010000225.1 GCA_945865705.1 Candidatus Sulfopaludibacter sp. SbA3 | reverse complement strand
AGAAAAACGTCTTGCCCGCCACACGCTCCAAACCCTCCGTGCAGACGCCGCGATCAAGAAAGACCTGATGATGCTCGTCCGCGAAGTCGTCGCCGACCACGCCGACAATCCGCACCGGGGTGAAGTAGCTGGCGGCCACGGCGAAATAACTCGCCGATCCGCCCAACATGCGATCAATATTTCCATGCGGCGTCTTTACCGCATCAAACGCCACCGATCCAACAACTAACAAACTCATTACTTTCCTCCATCCATGGATGGGCCAATTATTTGGCCAGATATTTTCCGATGAGCAGGTCCAAGTCGCGCCGCGTTTCGGCGGGAATCCTGGCGCGGTCGGTGAGAATTGAATTCTCCAGTGCGGAACCACAGCGGCAACCGCGTGCGCTCGGCACGCTCTCAAGGGCGTGCAGCAAAACTTTCGTGGCGTTGTCCGCATTGGTCATAAGGTTCTGAACGATCTGCTGCACGGTAACGGCATCGTGATCCGGATGCCAGCAATCGAAATCCGTTACCATGGCGACCGTCGCGTAGCAAATTTCGGCCTCGCGCGCCAGCTTGGCTTCCTGCAGATTGGTCATGCCAATGACGTCCATCTTCCACGAGCGATAGGTGTTCGACTCGGCTTTGGTGGAGAACGCCGGGCCTTCCATGCAGACGTATGTTCCGCCGCGATGCCTGGCAACTCCCGCCGTGCCGCACGCCGTATCCAATGAATTGAGCATCTCCGGGCAGATCGGGTCGGCGAATCCGACGTGAGCGACGCAGCCGTTGCCGAAAAAAGTGGCGATGCGGCCGCTGGTGCGATCAAAGAACTGGTCCGGCAGCACGAACATCTGTGGCGGCAAATCTTCACGCAGCGAACCGACCGCGCTGAAGGAGAGAATTCTTTCGACGCCCAGTTGCTTCATGCCGTGAATGTTGGCGCGAAAGTTCAGTTCGCTGGGCAGGATGCGGTGGCCACGGCCGTGCCGCGCGAGAAACGCCAGCCGCCGTCCCTTCATCGTGCCGAGCATGTAGGCGTCGGATGGCTGTCCCCAGGGCGTCTCCAGCCGCACTTCTTCGATGTTCTCCAGGCCCGGCAGACCGTAAAGTCCGCTGCCGCCGATCACGCCGATCTCTGCTCGCTGCTCGATTGGTTGCATCCATTTGCCTTTCTAGTTTTTCTATTGCGCCTGCACCAGTTCCAGTAAAACTCCGCCTGCGCTCCCGGGGTGGACAAAAACATAGCGATGGCCGCCCGCGCCCTCCTGCGGTTCTTCATGCAGCAACTGCGCTCCGCTCTGCTTTAATTTTTCCAGCGCCGCGCCAAGGTCAGGAACGCGAATGCAGATGTGGTGCAGTCCCGGTCCCCGCTTGGCAAGAAATCGGCCGATGGGAGAGTCCGGCTGAGTGGATTCCAGCAACTCGATGCGGGCATCGCCGGCAGACAGCATCGCCACCTTGGTCAGTTCCTGCGGAATGTCGTAATAACCGGAGACACGCAGCCCCAGGGCATCCTCGTAAAACTTCAGCGATTCGGCGATTGACGCAACTGCGATTCCCAGATGATCGAGAACCACCGCATTACCCAACGCTGCGTTGATGGGAACCCGCTGTTTCGCGGGACGTCCGGGAGCCAGCATCTCTGCGATCGCCAATAGCAATTGTGGCACTCCACAGCCCTCCGTGGCCACTGCTCTGATAATCGGAGCCACTCGCGCTTGCCTGTTATTTTCAGCCGGCTCTCGCAGGTGCAGGCTTTCAACGACATTCGCTTCGAGCTGGTCCACGCCAGCATCATCCGCTTTGTTCAGCACATAAATGTCAGCAATTTCCATCAGGCCGGCCTTCATGGCCTGCACGTCGTCGCCTGATCCCGGGGCCAGCAGCAATACAGTTACGTCCGCCAGTTGTGCGATGGCGACTTCGTCCTGACCAACACCGACCGTTTCAATCAGGATGAAATCCTTGCCCGCGGCATTCAGTACCGTGACGGCATCGCGCGTGGCCGCCGCGACGCCGCCGAGCGCTCCGCGCGTGGCCATGCTGCGAATCAACACGCCCGAGTCGAGGCCATGCGACTGCATACGAATGCGGTCGCCCAGCAGCGCGCCGCCGGTAACGGAGCTGCTGGGGTCAATCGCCAGCACGCCGACGGTCTTGTTCTGCCGGCGCAGCTCCGTAATCAGGGCATCGGTGAGCGTACTCTTGCCGGTTCCCGCCGCGCCGGTGATTCCCACCACAACGGAATGGCGCAAGGCTGGCACGGATTGCGTGCGGAGTTCGCTGAGGAGGGCCGCCGAATCCTCTGAACGATTTTCAATGGCGGAGATGGCGCGCGCGACGGCGCGCACATCGCACTGCCTGATGCGGTTGATCCAATCCTCTATATTGCGAATCGATTTGTCGGAGTGGTTGCTCACGGGTTCGCCCAAGCGCCACCGCGGATACCATCGCGGAATTCAGGCGCAGAAGTCGAAGTTAGAGCATTGAGCGGGGAAGGTCAAGCAAGCTGCGCGGAGGGGGTAGTGGATCAGTTCAAAATCCCCCAGACACTTAGGACGTTGTCATCCTGAGCGCAGCGAAGGATCTGCTTTTATTTTCCTCGCAGCAACAAAGCAGATCCTTCGCTGCGCTCAGGATGACAACGTTATTTCACGGTTAAGAAATTTCAAACTGAGCCAATACTGCGCGGAAATGATGCTTAGCCGCGAACGTGAATGGTATTGAACGCGATCAATCGAATCTCAGCCGTCGGGCGCCCGTGAAATGTCGCGGGATTAAAAACTGTGAACGTCAGACGATTGCGCAATTCCCGCATATCCTCGTCGGTATGGTTGCCGGAAAGGATGGAAAAGTCCGCAACCCGGCCATTGTGGTCAATCAATACTTGAACGACAAAATTGTCGGAACCAGGACCCAACTCAGTTGGTCCCGTGGCGAGCAGGCTGGCTGGCGTGGCCCATTCGATCTGTACGTCGTTCTTATAGACCGTCCCGGGTACAGCCACCTCGGGAATGAACAGCGCAAAGATGACCATAGCGGACATGGTTCCTGAAAATGCCGGCACCGCGAAAGGCTGAAAACGCATGCGCAGCCGCCACCAAAAATTGGGCCGCTGCGTCTGATAGCGCGCCTGAGCAATGCGCACTCGAACGTCAAAGGCCAGTCCTTGCGGGACTGCTGGAACGGGGACTTGACGCAACTCGTCGCTCAGCTCGGACATCTGGCCGAGCTCTTCGCGACAATCGGCGCAGCGCTGCATGTGTTTCCAAACCTTGCGATGCTCCGTACTGGCCAGCGCCAGGTCCAGATACGCCGAGAGCGTGCTCCGCGAACTCCACCAATGTCGCAACCAGTTACGCATAATCATCCCTACTCCGCCCAATCATTCACACTCGTCTGCCGCAGGCCCATCCCCATGGCCACTGTCTACTTCACCAGGTCGATCGCGGGAAATGCCGCCTCTTCGTGCTCCGCGATGGCCACGATCTCCACGCGCAATGCGGCCCGCGCCCGCGCGATGCGTGATTTCACTGTTCCGGGCGCCAGATGCAGAACGTCCCCCAACTCCTCGTAACTCAACTCTTCCATCTCGCGCAAAACCAATATTGTCCGGTGTGCCTCGTCGAGCCGCGCCAGCCCTCGTTGCACCAGGCCCTGTGCTTCCTGACTCAGTAAACCATCGAGCGCGCTGGGCCGGTCGCTGGCAGCTTCAGGATATGTAAACTCCGCGCCCGCCGGAGGCTCCATCTGGCATTCCTGCTTGCGATGTCGCCGCCACCAGCGATTCTGGTTCGCGACCGTATTCAGCGTGATGCGGTAGAGCCAGGTCTTGAGCGTGCACTCTCCATGGAATTGCGCGATGCCGCGATAGGCCTTTAGAAATGCTTCCTGCACCACATCGGAGGCATCGCCGCGGGTCTTGACCAGACGGCAGGCAAGGCGGTACATCATGGGCGTGTATTGCTCAACCATCCAATCGAAGTCTTCTTGCGAACCCGCGCGAAGCGCCGCGATGCGGGAGGCTTCCTGGAGATCGACAGAACTTCCCCGGTTGTTGAGAGAAAGGTTGAGCAAGCTGGTGAACAAGCGGCTCATGACTTTAGATTAGTCCTTTCGCAACCGCACTGCAACAGGGCCTTTCACTTACTCAGACCCCATTCCCGAAGATATGTTCCAGTCCCGCCTTGGTTAGTTACAGAGCCGCGACCGGGAGGGAGCGGTGGCAAGCAGTCTGTCGCGGTCGTCTAACCTCCGCTCCCTCTCGGTCGCGGCTCTGTGAATAGCAAACCCGCCGCCCCATAATTAGAGCGACGGGTTTGGAATTTCATGTAACTGGTTGAACTGTATGGTTGTAATGTTTCTCTACGCCGTGCGCTTCATCTCGTCCTTGCCGCCGCTGCCGAGCGCGGCTTGCGCGGCGGCCAGGCGGGCGATGGGGACTCGGTAAGGCGAGCAGCTCACGTAATCGAGGCCCACCATGTGGCAGAACTCGACCGAGCTGGGGTCGCCGCCGTGCTCGCCGCAGATGCCGATTTCGAGCGAGGGACGCGCTTTGCGGCCCTTCTCTTTAGTGAGCTTGATCAGCTCGCCCACGCCGGCGCGGTCGAGTTGCGAGAAGGGGTCCTTCTCCAGCACGCCGTTCGCGGTGTAAGCCTCGAGGAACTTGCCGCTGTCATCGCGGGAAAAGCCGAAGGTGGTTTGCGTCAGATCATTGGTCCCGAAGCTGAAGAACTCCGCGTCGAGCGCAATTTGATCGGCCACCAGCGCGGCGCGCGGCACTTCGATCATGGTGCCCACCATGTACTTCACGCGCATTCCCTTTTTGGCGAACACTTCCTCCGCGACGCGATCCACGATGGCTTTCTGGAGCGACAGTTCCTTGCGGCTGCCGACCAGCGGAATCATGATCTCGGGGATGACCGTCTTGCCTTCCTTGGCCACCTGGCAGGCGGCTTCAATGATGGCGCGGGCCTGCATCTCGGATATCTCGGGATGCACGATGCCCAGACG
>CAMBEY010000224.1 GCA_945865705.1 Candidatus Sulfopaludibacter sp. SbA3 | reverse complement strand
ACTGGTACATATGCTTCAACAGCGCCGTCATCGCCGCGGGAGAGACCATGTTCTGCCGCGACAGCCCGCTGCCGTCGCGCAAAGCGACGCCGTTCGTGGCTATGCCGTTGCCGGCAAGAAAATCGTTAATGGCGGCAATGCCCGCCTCCGCAGAGCCTACGCCGCGGCGCTCGCGTCCCAGCGTGCGCAGCAACATCTCGGCATGAAGATTCTGGCTGACCTTCAGCATCACGCGCAAACTCTCCGCCAGAGGTCCGGATTCGTGTTCGGCCAAAATCAGTGACACTACTTGTTCATCTCCCGACTTCTGCGCGGGCGTCCGTTCCGCTGCTGAGCCGGGCGCCTTGGTGGGCGCTCCAGCAAGGTTCTCCACTTCAGAAACTTCCTGACGGCGCACCAGTACACGGCCCTTGATCTCGACGCCCGCCTTGGCCAACTCTTGTCGCAGATACTCCGCGGCGAAACGGGGAGGGTCCTCGATGGAGATGGCGTAGGAACTTTCCGCTGCGCCCACTGGAATTTCTCCCCACATTTGCAGGCGCATCGAGCCGGGTTCACGTCCAAGCCCGAGGCTTCTCCGTGTGCGACGCACACCGCCGCCAGGAGTCGGCTCCGTTCGACCAACAGTCAATACCTTATTGTCAATTTCATAGTAGCCTGGCATCGGTTGCACCTGCACGATTGCGGGCGCGCCGGGAGCATCTGGGAAAATGGACATGTAGATGACATTGTCGTTGATCGCCAGTGCGGAAGCAGGCGCGGCGGCGAGCCACATCAAATCGTCGTACTCCCAACCTTGTCCGTAGGGTGCGTGAACAAAGTAGCGGTCATCCGCAATCAGGTCGCCCGTAACGATGCGGATGCCCCGCGCGGCCACTGCCTCAGCCAGCGCGCCGAAAATACGAGACGGAGTAGGATCCCGCTGAGTTTCCTTGTCAAATGGTAGTATTCGCCCTGAGAGATTTGGATCACCCCGCCCAGTCAGTATCAAGTCGCCAATCCACTCACTCGACAACTCACTGCCAGAGTCACTGGCGGACTGACTGGATACATCCACCGAATTAGTAGACTTACTCCCCCTATCCAACGAGATAGTCGTCTTGTATCTATAGTCACTGCCGAGAAGTGACAAGGCTGCGGCGGCGGGGAACAGCTTGGCGGTAGACGCCGGGATAAATAGTTTGCTCTGATTATGGCTGACGAGCGCGGCATTGCGCTTCATGGAGATCACCGAGACCCCCCATTGCGCTTCCCGCACATCGGGATGATCGAGGAGCTTTTCAATCTGTTTGGCCAGCGCGCCTGACGGTGCTGCGCTGCTGGTCCTCTGCGCGGAGGCAGGGGGTGTGAGGGCCGCCCATAGCAAGGCGATCATGCACACACCGCGAATCGTCAAACGGCGTGCGCGATTCCGGCGCGATTCACGGCGTGCGCTGGAATTGCGATAGGGTGAGTGAATGTTAATTCTCATGAGCCCGCCAGTCTAACTGACTTTGCCCTTGGCGAGAAAACCCAAGCCAGCATGACATCAGCGCCCGCCCAGTAACCTGGCGGCGTCTTTTGCGAAGTAAGTGAGTATGATGTCGGCTCCGGCCCGCTGAATACAAGTGAGTGACTCCATCATGGCCCGCTCGCGATCCAGCCATCCACGCTCGGCGGCGGCGGCGATCATGCTGTACTCGCCACTCACTTGATAGGCCGCGAGCGGCAGGTCGAACTCACGCCGCGCCAGCGCGATCACATCCAGATAGGGCATGGCTGGCTTGACCATGATCATGTCGGCGCCTTCTTCCACGTCGAGGCGCATCTCGCGCAACGCCTCGCGCTGATTCGCCGGGTCCATCTGATACCCGCGCCGGTCGCCGAACTGCGGCGCCGAATCCGCAGCCTCGCGGAACGGTCCGTAGAATACCGACGCATACTTCGCCGAATAAGCCAGGATCGCGGTCTGCTGGAGCGCGGCGGCATCCAGTGCCTGGCGGATGGCGCGCACGCGACCGTCCATCATGTCCGATGGCGCGACGATGTCCGCACCTGCGCGGGCATAGCTTGTGGACGCCTGAGCCAGCAGATCGAGCGTTGCGTCGTTGTCCACTTCCTGGCCGCTGAGCAGGCCGCAGTGTCCATGGCTGGTGTATTCGCACAAGCAGACATCGCAGGCGATCAGCAGTTTGTCGCCCACCGCTTTGCGAATTGCGCGCACCGCCTGCGCGACGATGGAATTATCTCCGTACGCGCCGCTGCCGCGCTCGTCTTTGGTATCCGGCAATCCAAACAACAGGACCGCGGGAATACCGAGCGCCGCCACTTCGCGGCACTCTTCGCCGATGCGGTCAACGGAGAAATGGAAGTTGCCCGGCATGGAGGATATCTCGCGCTTGACACCGGAGCCGGGGCACACAAAAAGCGGATAGATGAACTGGCTGGCCGAGAGCCGCGTTTCGCGCACCATGCCGCGCAGCAGTTCATTGCTGCGAAGTCGGCGCGGGCGTGAAGTGGGAAAACTCATTGGTAAATACCTGTCTGCAATTCGTGCGACGAACTCGTCAAATCATAGCACAGCCGCGCCGCCGACTCAGCCGTGTATGTCATCGCGGCCCCATGCCATCGCGAGTGTATCTATTGACGCACGGGAACAGTGACCGGGTTGCTGGCGATTCCCGCGCTGGTGATCACGAGAGGTTGGTCGCCGGTAATGGTGGACTCCGGCACCTGCACGTTCACCTGGTACAGGCCGGAAAAACCGGGCGCGAGTCCGGAGAATGTGACCGGCGCGTTGATGCCACCGATGCTGGCGGCGGGCTGACGCGTGGTGGTCTGCAACGGCGTGCTGGTGGCCGCCGCTCCGCTGAACGCCGCCGGTGTGGTGGTCCCGAGTCCGTTGACGTAAGCGGCCAGCACTTCGCCGGGCCGCGCTGGATTCGCGTCCGTAACCGGCGCGTTGGTCAGCCCATGCAGTACGGTGCCTCTGCCACTTCCGGTTTGACTCAAGGTGAAGATGCCGGGCGCTGCCGCCGCAATCTGGAACGGCACGGCGGCGCTGGTTTGTCCATGTAAACTGACTTCCAAAATTCCCAGGCTGGCGTTGACGATCTCATAGGGGACTTGCGCGTTGATTTGGGTGGGCGAGACAAACAGCAGCGGCGCTTCCACATCGTTAATCAGCACACGCACGCCCCCGAGTGCAGTGGGCAGCGGGAGAAACTGCGCGGCGGCGATGGTGGTGGAGAGCTGTGTCCCGAAGATGGAGATCAGGCTGCCGGGCGCGAGACGCGTGGAGCCGGAGGAGAAGCTCGCGGCGTTCACCACGCCGGTGAGGTTGACCACTGGACGCGTGAAGCTGCCCCAATAAGGCACAGTCAGCAGACGCCCGCTGGATTGGCTGCGCAATTCAATACTGCCCTCCACGATGCCGGTCAACGGTTGCGCGAAGGTGAATGAAATGGAGGCCGTGGCGCTCGCTCCGGGGCCAATGGACAGACTGGTACTCGAAAATCTTATGTCCACCAATGGGCTGCCCGGCACGTTGGTGGCGGTGAGTTGATAGCTGTCGGCGGCGCCACCCGTGTTGGTGATGGTGAGAATAACGACGCGGCTGAGCTGCGCGCCGGACGCAGAAGCATCGAGCGTGATGCTGCTCGGGACCACCACGGCGGGCGTGGTCACGGCGGCCGCCAGATCCAACAGTCCATTGCCGCCCGCCATCACGCCGGAGACTCCGTCAGAGATGGGTGTGAGTATCTTCGCGGCGTTCTGCACCAGCGCCGACTTCACCTGAGCGGGCGTGAATTGCGGCGACATCTGCCGGACAATGGCCGCCGCCCCAGCCACCATCGGCGAGGACACGCTGGTTCCCTGCGAGATGCCGAAGCCGCTGGCGTCGAACTGCGCTCCGCCAGAGAAGTTGCGCTGCGTCCCGCTGTAGATGTCCGAGCCTGGCGCGGTGAGGTCGGGCTTCACGCCGAAATCCGTGCTCGGCCCGACGCCGGAAAATGCCGCGATGCGGTTCGCCACTGTGGGCAGTGCGCTGCGCGCCGCGCCGATACGGGCGGTGGTCCGCGCGTCGGACGTCGACAGAAACCGCCGGAGCGCGAGACCCTCAGAGTTGCCGATCATCACCGAAGGAATCTGTGTCGCGGCGCCGACGGTGAAGGAGATCGCGGCCTGGTTGGCTTGCTGATTGAATAGCACCACGGCAACCGCGCCGGCGGAGATGGCGCTGATGATTTTAATCTGAAAGCTGCATCCGCCCCGCTCGATGAGGACCATCTGGCCCGTGAGCGATCCCGGCGCAAAGGCGGTGCAGGCCGTGGCGTTGCCATTCAACGAAGCCGAATCGCGAATGGGCAGCGGTCCAATCTCGGCGGTGATGGCTGGCCCATTTCCCGGAGTCGCGGCAATGAGCTGCAGCGCCGATGGCACGGGAATGGACGCGCGAATTTCCAAGGGGAAGGCCAACGTGCGCGAATTAGTTGACGATCCCACCGTGATGGCTTCTGGCGCAATTCCGGGACTCGATATGGTGCCGGAGCCTGGGCCATCATTGCCCGCGGCGACAACCACCACCACTCCGGCCTCCACCGCGGTCTTCACGGCGATGGCCAGCGGATCGGCTGAAGGCGGCAGCCCCAGCTGCGCGCCCAGGCTGAGGTTAATCACGTTCATGCCGTCGGCCACTGCATCATTCAATGCCGCAAGTATGCTGGACAATGAAGCCGAGTCATTAAAGCCCGGGGTGCCAAACACTTTGTAGTTTCCGAGGAAGGCCTTCGGCGCCACTCCCGCAATGCTGGCCAGCGGAGCAGCCACGCGTCGGCCGCCGGCAACGGTGGATGTAAAGGTTCCGTGACCATCGCGATCCATCGCATCGCAGTTGGGGTCGAAGGACGGCAACTGGTGGACGTAGTTGCGCGCGACGATCACTTTCGTGTTGGTGAACTGGCGATCGTTGGGAACGCAGATGCCATTGGAGGATTGCGTGAATTTCGGAAAGCCTGCCGGCGCGACGAGG
>CAMBEY010000223.1 GCA_945865705.1 Candidatus Sulfopaludibacter sp. SbA3 | reverse complement strand
TACGTGGCGGACCCCGTCGCCGTGCTGAAGTCGCTGCTGCGCGTGGTCAAGCCCACGGGCCGCATCTTTCTCTCCGAGACAGACTGGGACACGCTCTCTTACAATATTCCCGACAAGGACCTGCAGCGGCGCGTAACGGCGGACTTCTCCGACCATCACGGCGACGGCTGGATGGGCCGCAAGCTCTTCCCCATCTGCCGCCAGGCCAATGCGCGCGATATTCAGGTGCATCCGTACGTCATTTCCAATGCGGAGTACTCGGTCCGCAAATATGGCGGGCCGATGAGCTATGTGATCCGAGACTATCTGCTGCGCGGCAAAGGTTGGAGCGAGGCCGACGTGCAGCGCTGGACGGCGCAGTTGAGCGAGGCCTACGACAATAAGTCGTACTTCTTCTCACTGACGCGGATGGTCTGTATCGTAAGGAAGTAGGCGAGGCGGAAAAGCAGAAGATAGAAGGGCAGAAGTTAGAAGATAGAAGACAGAAGTGCAGGAGTCAGGAGTGGCTCCGTTGAATTTCCCTAACCGTGAAATAGCGTTGTCATCCTGAGCGCAGTGAAGGATATGCTTTTACTTTCTTCGCAGCAGCAAAGCATATCCTTCACTGCGCTCAGGATGACAGCGTTCTAAATGTCGTTTTGAATTTCCGGTTGATTGTCTGGCTGAATGTCTGGGAAATTTCAAACTGATCCACTACCCAGGAGTCAGAAGATTTGGATACGGGAGTCAGCGGTTATATGCTCTATTTTGTAGCCCCGGCAGGGGCGATAAGATAGTAGCCCCGGGCGTAAGCCCGGGGTTCCACGCGCGATGGCGGGATAAGCCCCGTAGGGGCGACAGAAGGTTACGGGTTGGTGCAACCTGGAGAGACGCTACAGCGTCCTATCGGGCAGGTGGTAGTGAGGAAGATTAGGATGATGAAGATTCGCATGCAATTTCTAGCTGGCAGCGCATTGGCGCTGGGCATGATTGTGGGATTGCCTGGCCCGCCGCTGCCCGTGACGCTGCTCGCGACGCTGCGCGCGCAGGACCCGCCCGCTCCCCCAGCCGCGCCAGCCAATTCCGCCGCCGCTACGACCGAGCCTGTCGCCGCGGCCAAACCTCCGGCGCGGCCCGCGCCGTCGACCCCCCAGATACAGGAGATCATCCGCAAGTTCGCAGAGAATGAAACTCTCTTCCAGAAGGCGCGGGAGAACTACACCTATCGCCAAATCATCAAGGTGGAAGAGCTGGACGACGAGGGCAAGGGCGGCGGTCGCATGTACACGGTCGAGTCGGACATCATTTTTTCCGCGCAAGGCCGGCGCACCGAGAAAGTGGTCTTCGCGCCCATCTCCACTCTGCGCCGCATCAGCATCAGCCCGGAGGATGAGCGCGATTTGCGCGGCATCCAGCCCTTTGTGCTGAACTCCGAGGACCTCTTGAAGTACGATGTGCGCTATCAAGGTCGCCAGAGAGTGGACGAGTTGGATACCTATGCGTTTCGCGTCGGCCCCAAGGTAATGGAAAAGGGCGAGCGCTACTTCGACGGCATTGTTTGGGTGGATGAGCGCGACCTGCAGATCGTGAAAACCTACGGCAAGGCCGTGCCGGACATTCGCGGCAGCGCGGAGAATCTCTTCCCGCGCTTTGAGACCTACCGCGAGCAGATTGACGGCAAATACTGGTTCCCCACCTGGACCGGCGCCGACGACACCCTGCACTTCAAGACCGGCCCGGTGCGCATCCGCATGATCGTCCGCTACGAGGACTACAAGCAGTTCAAGAGCGACATCAACATCACCTACGGCGACGAAGCCGACACCCCGCCCGTGAAGCAGTAGCGCGGCCGTGCCAGTGCCGGAACAGTGCCGCGCGCGTGAGCGAGCGGGCCGATGGAACACAATGCCCCGGACGTCAACGGTTGGGATTCAAAATGACGTCGCGTTCGAGCACGGGGGGCATCAGGGGCCGGGGGGCCGGGGCGGCCGGGGGATGGTTTTTCCATTGGCCCGCTTGCTCACGCGCGCGGCACTGTTCGCGGCATCGTTTGCGGCATTGAGATTCCCTCTCCACTGGCGTAGGCTGGACCTATAGGGGGTGTTCATCATGTCCCGTCGTATTTCGTCTCACGCTCTCATTCTGGTCTTGCTGTCGGCGCTCGCTGCGCTGCCGGGTTTCGCGCAATCTTCCGGAGGCCGCTCCATCAATCGGCCCGGTGGTGCGTCCAGCGATCCCAACGCGAAGCCGCCAGGCGGCGATGCCCCCGCGACGACTCCAGCGGCCACCCCTGCTCCAGCGCACCAGAACAGTTTTCCATCGCGTCTCGGCAACAACGTCGGCTGGCGCATCCAGCCATCGCCGGGCGTGCTGCCGGGCGCGCGCGGCGTGAATCATCCGGGCCAGCCCGACATCATGCCCGGCAAGCAACCCCTGCCCATGACGCCACAACCTTCCCCGGCTTCGCCCGCCGATCCGCGCATGACTCCCTTCGGCGGCTATCGTGATGTGAATAATCCCGGCGGCGCGACTGGACCATTTCCCGGTTGGTCGTCATCGGACGGCCCCGGCATCGTGCCGTGGGATCCCGACGGCGGTCGCGGCGGCCCGCGCGGCGGCGCTGGCCGGGATCAACGTCACTGGCCTCCGAACGGTTACGCGCCCACTTACTATCTGCTTCCGTATTACGTCCCTTACGTAATCAATACGCAGGGCACCGAGGCGCAGACACCGTCCGCGGGCAATCCGAATCAGCCTGCCCAGCAGACCGGCCTCGCCGCGCAGCCCCTGCAACCTTTGCCGCAGGCCGGCCCCTACGGCTCGGTGAGCAGTTCCACGGGAGCTTCCACTCAATCCTCTACCACAAATCTCACGCTGCTGGTCTTCAAGGACCGTACCATCGTGCTGGTAAAATCGTATTGGCTGGAGGGCGAGACGGTCTGGTACGAGACCGCAGACGGCCTGCGCACACCCATCTCGATCTCGCAACTCGACCTGACCCTGACGCAACAATTGAACAAAGAGCGCAACGTGAAGTTTGTCCTGGAATCGCGCTGATCTGTATTGGTTACTCATCATCCAGCATTGCAATACACGGCTTGCAATGTAGCTTCTCTGCTTCCCATGCTTCAACTTAATCAGGCATTTTTTGACTACAACATAGCTGCTTACGCCCAATGGAAATTGCCCGGTTTGAATTGTTCGACCATTTTGTCGATGTAATTGCTTGAAAGGGGCTTTGAATTGGGGCAGGACATTCACTGATTGGGAGTCCGACTCCAAAGGCCGTTGGCTAGATCCCCGAATGTCGCTGGCTGTTATGACTAGCTTTCAGGAATCTTGTCAATAGAAATTTAGCCAATTTTATCAATGGCTTACCACATCACGACCGATACAGTATGCTACACTCAACAGCAGAGTTATGTATTCACGAATCAAGCACGGTTCCTAAGGCGATGCGCTAGCGCATCGCCTTAGGAACCGTGCTTGAATGGAAATTTTCCCCCAAACCCGGCAGACTTTCTCTAGGAGACAAATTGCTAATGAACGGAAACCCTGTCTATCCCCTAATGTTCACATTTCGGGACACTATTTCCGGAAATGGTTTCATGGCTGGCATAACCCTGTCAGGAAGGCTGACTGCTGAACTGGAGGATGGTGAGTGGTGGATGTATGGCGTCCGCCCTTCAGCCCTCTCAGAAACAGGAGAAAATCCACCTGTTGCATTTTCCAAGTTCCGAACTCGCTATGAGCATGTATTGTTTGATTTAGCTGAAGAGGCCAAGGATTTCGAGTCGTTTAGGGCCTTAGTAGAGGCATTCTACAATGAACCGAACCCTGAACAGGAAACGCGATGGGAAGAAGCTTTTCAACTAATAAGAGCCAGAGGGTTCGAACCAGAGAAGCCATTCTCAGATCTGACCAAAGCTAGACCTGAAACTCGGCCGACACAGATATCAGTCGAACGACTAGATCTCGCAAATAGGCGCTTTATGCCGAGCGACAACATCTCTGACACGTATTTCATCCCAGCACCAGAGCAAATGGCAGCATAGCGATGTCGGTATCTCTTCCCCTTGACGCAGTTATCAAAATGCTTGAAAACTGCGCCAAGGGATATTCTATTGCCCTTAAAACTCATTTCAGAATCGTGCGCTACAATAGTAAGACGTTTCCCTCATTACCAAAAGCCAAGGATATTGAGATCGGCCATGTAAGACAGATGGTCAGGCACCTTGAGATAGACAAAGAGTGTGCGAACGGCCATTTCAAAACACTTCTTTTCAAGATTGAGAAATCAGAAGATAGCAAGTTGTCTGGTACCTTGGGTAGCCCCGCTTGAGCCGCCAGCCTCCTGAGGCGTATCCAATAGACTCCTAACTGTTTCTTCCCTGCCCGCGAATGAGTGCGGAGATTGCCCCCATTAGGGCAGTCAGGGCACAAGGCTATATGGCTGATACAAAACAAACTCTCGCCGTGTACGACACCACGCGGCGCGACGGCACCTCAGGGACTAAATCTCAGCGCGAGGCGAGTCTGTTCGGCATGGCTAAAAGTCCTGCCCTGAGGTCCAACCGACCCACTACCAAAATGTTATTTCTTCTGGAGCTTTGCTCGGTATTTTGCTAAATTGAAGCCTATGAACAAGGCCGCGTTTACGCTCATGATGGCGCTCATTCTGCAGGGATGCACCAATTCGTCCCAGACGCCCGCTCCGGCGCCCTTGCCGCAGCCCTATCAACGATTCGTTCCGGTGGCCACTTCGGACCGCGATTTTGCGCTGGATACCAAGACGGGCCAGTTGTGCAAGACATGGAGTTGGACGATTGCCGATGCCCCGTTGAGCAGCCTCCCGCTTTGCAGCGATCTTTACGATCAAACCAACTAGAGTATTTTGGTAGATGCTATAGCCTAATCCGAGCCGCGCCAGTAATGGCGCGTCCACGATGCACGAACCCCTAAATGCTCTTGAGCGCGTGACATACTTTTACAACAGGCTTCTACAACCGGCTTGTACAACCGGTCGCGCACCCGATTAT
>CAMBEY010000222.1 GCA_945865705.1 Candidatus Sulfopaludibacter sp. SbA3 | reverse complement strand
TGTTCTACTTTCTGTTGTATCTGCCCAATCAGAAACGTCAGAAGAAGCTGGCTAATTTACTGGCAAATTTAAAGAATGGCGATCGGGTGGTCACAGTTGGCGGAGTTCATGGTACGATCGTTGGTTTGCGGGATGATTATGTTGTGCTGCGGGTGCCGCCGGACGCGGTGAAACTGGAAGTGCAGCGCGGCGCGATTACGGCGCTTGAAAATCCAGAGCAGGAAACTGCGTAGAGTTTTGGTGGCGGCGAAAGACGCCATTCTGCTTCTGAAATTGGCAACAGCAAGTGGATGCATAAGGGACCGGAGAAGGGCAGGGCATGAACGCAAATCTGGGCAGAAGAGCGCTGATAACGCTGGCCGTAATTGTGGCCAGCATCATTGGAATCGTTGGCCTGCCAACCAGCTTGGGGCAGTTGCGCTCGAATGTCGCAAAGCGTATCCCGCTGGGACTGGACCTTAAGGGCGGCACGCACCTGGTGATGCAGGTGATGGTCAACGACGCGGTCAACGGCGAGGCGGACCTCACCATTGAGCGTTTGAAGCAGACCCTGAACTCCCGCCAGATTTCTTTCGCCTCCATGCTCCGCGTCGACGCCCTGCAGTTGATGGATGATGGCGGGATTCGCATTGAAGGCGTTCCCGACGAGCAGACTTCCGCATTCCGCCAGGCCGTTGAAGAAACCGAGTTGAATTGGCTGCTGACCCCGGAGGCTGGCGGATACAAGATGGTCATCCGCGCGTCGATTCTGGGCGACCTGCGCCAGCGCGCCGTTAGCCAGAGTGTGGAAACCATCCGCAACCGCATAGACAGTCTGGGCGTTTCCGAACCCACCATTCAGGAGCGCGGGCAGGGCACTTACGAAATTCTGATTCAGTTGCCTGGCGTCGACGATCCGCAGCGCGTGAAGGAAATTTTGCAGACGACGGCGCTGCTGGAGATCAAGAAGGTGGAAGGCGGGCCGTTCCCGACGCGCCAGGATGCGCTGAGTTCATCCGGCGGAGTGCTGCCTCCCGGAACCGAAGTTGCGGAGTCGGTCGAGGCGCCGGAGACCTCAACCGCCGCGCCCGTTCGCCAGTGGTACATATTGACCAAATCGCCAGCGGTTACGGGGCGCGAACTGCGCGATGCGCAACCCAGCAAGGATGAAAATAACCGCCCTGAAGTGTCCTTCATTCTCACCTCGGATGGCGCTCGCCGCTTTGGTGCATTTACGGAATCGAACATTGGCAACCTGCTCGCCGTGGTGCTCGACAAGCGCATCCAGACGGTGGCCACCATACAGGCCCGCATCTCCGACTCGGGACGCATCACGGGCCGCTTCACGCAGCAGCGCGCTAACGATCTGGCTTTGGTGCTGCGCGCTGGCGCATTGCCGGCCTCCATGGAATATCTGGAAGAGCGCACGGTGGGTCCCTCGCTGGGAGCCGACTCGATTCGCGCTGGCGTCGTGGCTTCGCTAGTGGGATTTTTCGCAATCACCGTGTTCATGCTGCTCTACTATAAGGTTTCCGGAGTGAACGCGGTGGTCGCGCTGTTCATCAATCTAGTGCTGCTGATGGCCGCCATGGGTTATATTCATGCCACGCTGACGCTGCCCGGCATCGCGGGAATTATTCTGACCATCGGCATGGCTGTCGACACCAACGTATTGGTCTTCGAGCGCATCCGGGAAGAATTGCGCGAGGGCAAGACTGCTGTGTCGGCTCTGCAAACAGGATTCAGCAAGGCTTGGATCACCATCTTTGACACCCATGCGACTACCATCATCGCGGCATTTTTCCTGTTCTTATTTGGCTCGGGACCCGTCAAGGGTTTCGCCGTTACGCTGACGCTGGGTTTGGGAGCGAACTTGTTCAGCGGTGTTTTTGTGTCGCGCGTGCTGTTTGATTATGTGGTGTCCCGCGCTGGTCGTAATGCCACGCTGAGCATCTGATTTTGGCAATCTGCGCGGATGCAGGCGCGAACGGAATCGCGGGGAACAAATTCCTTTCGCTGGTGTCGAAGTAAATTGAGAAGATAGGCGGGCTGGCCGCCTGGAGTTGCAAAGTTACCAATGGAATTATTCAAGAACTTACAAATCGACTGGTTGAGCAAGAAATGGATCTTTGTAACCGGTTCCGTTTTGATCAGCCTTGCCGGCATTGTCTCGCTGGTGATTAAGGGCGGGCCACGCTACGGGATCGACTTCCGCGGCGGCACTCAGGTATCCCTTAAGTTCAAGGATGCACCGCCGCTGAACCGTCTGCGTGATGTCCTGGTGGCGCAGGGTCTCGGCGAACCCACGCTGCAGCAGCTCGGCGAAGTTTCTGACAACGAACTGCTGGTCTCACTGGACATGCAGGCTACAGACAACCAGTTGGATGCGGGACGCCAGGCCATTGTGAAGGCGTTGCAGCAAGAATTTAATGTTACTGGAAGCAAATCCAACTTCAACGAGATTGGCGCGAATTCGATTGCCCAGGTGCTGGCGCAGTCGCCCGCGTTGGCCGTCGGGGGCGCGACTCCGGAGCAGATTACAGAGCAGTCGACTGGTCTGGCACAGAGAATTGTGGCGTTTCGCGACGCGGCGCCACGCAACGGATTGATTGCCGCTATCGGCGATTTGCGAGGCGTTGAAGGAGTATCAGACGCCGTCATCCAAGCCTTGGAGCAGGGATACCAGGTGGAGCCTTACGCGGTGCGCAACGTGGAGATCGTCGGACCCAAAGTCGGCGCGGCGCTACGGATGCAGGCGTTGAACGCCACGCTGCTGGGTTTGCTGGCGATGCTGGTATACATTGCTTTCCGCTTCGAACTGGTCTACGGCGTGGCGGCGGTGCTGGCGACTTTCCATGATGTGATTATCGCCATCGGGTTCCTGTCAATATTTGATTACGAAATTTCGCTCACCGTGATTGCCGCGCTTTTGACTCTGGTGGGCTACTCGGTGAACGACACCATTGTTATCTTTGACCGAATTCGCGAGAATATCCGGCTGAATCGGCGAGAGCCCTTGGCTCCCATGGCCAACCGGAGCATCAATCAGACCATGAGCCGCACCATCCTTGCCAGCGGATTGACGTTCCTGTCCGTGCTGTCGTTGTACCTGTTTGGCGGGGATGTGTTGCGCGGTTTCGCTTTCACACTGGTGGTGGGAATTCTGGTGGGTACCTATTCTTCGTTCTCGGTGGCGGCTCCCTTCGTGGTGAGTTGGCTGGATTATGTGCGAGTCCGCGGCGGTCGTAGCGGCGCGGCGTCGGAGCGCGTCAAGGGCGCGGGAAAGCGCTCTAAAATGAGCGCAGACGCAAGGGCCTAAAGGGCGTTTTTGAGACGATTTCATCGCAGTCTTGCGGTGGAAGGAAAATGAGTTTACGGTGGCAGAGGTTTTCCTCTTGCCATGCGCCCAAAAGTGGTTTACGCTTAGGCCCTTCCCTGGTAGATGGCTGCTGATAAGTGTAGTGAAGTTAAAGCTTGGAGACGGTTAGCTGTTCGGGAATTCTATCCGGCGCGGAACCGGAAGTGAGTCCCCAAGAATTTGTATACTGGTAATCAAACGATTCCCTGAGTTTGTTTAAACCGAGTGGAGTATTCGGTTTTCAAAGGCAGGAGAAACCTTAGGAGTTCTAAGCAATGTTTGAAGATTCCCTGTTAGAGACAGCCGTCAAGGGAGGGACCAGGAAGCCATTCACGGTGCTCATCTCTTTTTTCCTGGAGATGGTCGTCCTGGCGATCCTGGTTTTGATCCCATTGATCTATACGGAAGCGCTGCCCAAGCATCAGTTGATGACATTCCTGATGGCGCCGCCACCGCCACCCCCGCCGCCACCTCCTCCACCCACTGTGGCTCGGGTGCGCGTTATGCCCAGGGTGCAGCAGGTTCAGGAGTTTGTGCAGCCGAAGGCGATTCCGAAACAAGTACAGATTATTAAAGAAGACCCGGTCCCGCCGCCCGATGGCATGATGGGCGGAGTGGTGGGCGGAGTCGCCGGCTCGGGAGATTTCTACGGCGCGGTAGGTGGAGTGCTCGGCGGAATCGTATCTTCGTCCACGCCCACCGCGGCACCGCCACCGCCACCTCCGCCACCTCCGACGCCGGAGCGCGTGCGTGTAGGCGGACAAGTCCAGGCTCCGCAGTTGGTCAATAAATCCAACCCGGTTTATCCTCCCTTGGCTCGTCAGGCCCGCATTCAGGGCTCGGTGAAGTTGGAAGGCGTGATCGGCAAGGACGGCACGGTGCAGGAGTTGAAGGTAGTCAGCGGACATCCGCTGCTCATTCAATCCGCTATGGAAGCGGTTCGCAACAGGCGCTATCGTCCCACGATGCTTAATGGTGTGCCGGTGGAAGTCATTACAACGATCGACGTGAACTTTACGTTGGGCGGGTAAGTTTTGTAGTCGAAAGTTTTTTGAGGCAGGAAAACAGCAACAGCAGTCATTCGAGTAAACAAGTTTGAAACCAGGTTCTTGGAACCTGAAATCTCAGTTAAATAAAATTGGATCACATTCAGGGTCTATCAGGAACCCTGAGGAGGAGATGAAAGAGATGTCAGAAGTGAATTTGTTCAGCATGTTTTTGTTTCAGGAAGCACCCACCAGCTTCGACCTTCTGGGTATGTGGCGCGCGATGGGCTTTCTTGCCAAGGCGGTGGTCGTCATTTTGTTTGTGATGTCGGCCTGGTCGATCGGCGTGATGATTGATCGTTACATGGCTTTCTCCGCTGCCCGTAAGCAGTCCCGCACCTTTGCTCCGCTGGTTGCCGGCGCGCTGCGCGAAGGCAAGATCGACGAAGCGATCCGCATCGCTGAGCGTCACAAGAAGTCGCATTTGGCCAAGGTAGTAACGGCTGGATTGCAGGAGTTCCAGGCTCATCAGGCGGCATCCATCTCCGGTGAGGAGCTGGAATCGTCCAAGCGCGCTCTGGAGCGGGCCACTGCCATCGTCCACGCTGAAATGAAGCGCGGACTGGGCACGCTGGCCACCATCGCTTCGACAGGTCCTTTCGTCGGACTGTTCGGCACCGTGGTCGGCATCATCAACG
>CAMBEY010000221.1 GCA_945865705.1 Candidatus Sulfopaludibacter sp. SbA3 | reverse complement strand
GGCGTGAGCGGCCAGCGGCGTGACGATTGAGGCTGAAACAGAGGGCACCGGCGGCATGATGGTGGCCGCGACCATGTGGCTTACCGCGATCTTCTGCTCGGCCAGCACGGAGCCGGTCAGGCAGTTCAAGCACTGCGGGCTTTCACTGGAGGAATCCGGTGTCTCTTCCTGCTGCGAGTGGAACGGGCAGGGCGCGGACATCTTCTGGCCGGATTTCCTGCTCGTAGCGGGAGCATCCAGGCTGGTATTGGCCAGCGCGCAAGCCACGGTTATGGTGAAGATGGGAGCAAGAACCCAGTTGGTAATGTGCCACCTCATATTCCGCATATTAGCATAGATACAAGATGGAGCAGTCAGGTTGCCTCCATCCCCTATACGTTCAAAGCGCCCCGGTTGGCGGCTGGGAGGAATAGCCCTCACTGCTTGGATTGCACTGGCTGGGGAAGCGTTCGCAACGCCTGATCCACACTGGCGACAATCTCTCCCCAGCGGTCCTCGGGAATCTTTTTTCCCAGCGCGTCAGTTAAGTAGAACACGTCAAAGGCCATGGACTTTTCGGTGGAGAGCTTGGCGAAATTGATGTTCAAGCGCAGGCTGTTGAGGCAGGTGGCGATGCTGTAGGCGAAGCCGATGCGATCCTCGCCGAGCACTTCGATCACCGTACACTGGTCGGAGATTTCGTTGTTGAGGGTCATGCGCGGTGGCCGGTGCGCGGGAGCCACGGGCCGTTCGGTGATGCGGCCAACCAGTTCTTCCACCGACTGCGTGCCCTTCAAAACATTTTCGAGAGTGGCCGCGATGCGCCGGAGGCGGGCGGGTTCCTCGATGGCGTCGCCGCGCGGCGTGGATATCCACAGCATGTCCACGGCGATGCGGTCCTGCCGTGTGTCCAGACGCGCCCCAAGGATGTTCACCTCCAGCGCGGCCAGCGTGCCGGCTACGCGCGCGAACAGGCCGCGCATATCCGGGCAGCAGAACAGCAATACAGTGAAGCCCTGCTCGGGATACGGCAGGAATGCCACGGCGGGATCGCCTTTCACGGCGCGGCGGGCCAGCAGAATCTGGCGCATGATCAACTCCGGTCGCATTCCCAGGGGATAGCGACGCGGCATTCGCTCCAGATGCTGCTCGGTCCAAATTTGAGCTAGCTGCTCGGTGTTCGGACGATCACCAAGCGAGGCATCTGAAGCTGCAGGTGACTCGATCAGCAGGCGCGACACCTGCGCGCGTATCTCGCGCAACTGCTCCTCTTCCTGCGCCGTGGCAGCCTCGCGGCCCAGCAACTCCAGGTGAACTTTTTCGTATAGCTCCCAGAGCAGGGAATTTTTCCAATCGTTCCATACTTCCGGGGCCACTGCGGCCGTGTCCGCGTAGGTGAGCAGCGTCAGCATGGAGAGCGTCTCTTCGTCGCGCACCACTTCGGCGGCCTGCTGCGCCACGCGCCGGTCGGAGAGATCGCGGCGCTGCGAAAGGTGGGAAAGTATCAGGTGCTCCCGAACGAGCAGATCCACCTGCGCGATCTTCTCGGGAGGCAGGCCCAGGCGTTCGCAGGCAGCCACGGCACGCAGCGCGCCTTTGTTGGAGTGATCGCCGCCGAGACCCTTGCCAACGTCGTGGAACAATAACCCCAGGTAAAGCGGAGCGGAGTCCTGAATGTGATACGTAACGGCGCGGTAGCGCTCCATGGAGGCCGGCGGATTGGTCCAGATTTCATCGAGCAGGCCGATGGCGTGCAGCGTGTGCTCATCAATGGTGTAGCGATGATAGTGGTCGTACTGCATCAGCTTGGTTACGTGCCCAAACTCGGGCAGGTACCGCCCCAGCAATCCCGAGGAGTGCATGGCGCGTAGCGCGGGAGCGACGGCGCCGGGCTTGCGCAGAATCTTCAGGAATAGCGTGGCCATCTCTTTGTCGCGATGCCAATGGTCGCGGACCAACGGCAGATGTGTGCGCACGCTGCTGATGATTTCTTCGCCGGGAACAAGTTGCAATTGCTGCGCGGTGGTGAAGACGCGCATCATGTCGACCGGCGAGGTGGGAAAACGCACATTGCCGGAGTCGGCGAAACGCAGCTCGCCATCGGTGCGCAGAAAATTCAACCCTTGCGGCAGCTCCACCAGCACCTGCTGACGACGCTTGCCCTTCTCGCGCCGCGCGGCGGCCAGGGTCTGGCGTAGAGCCTGATGGACGTGCTCGGCGTGCAGGAAATACTGGCGCATGAATTGTTCCTGCGCCAGGATATGCTCCTGCCCGGTGAACCCGAGGTTGCGCGCGACTTCGGGCTGTGCGGCGAAGCTGAGCTGATCAATTCGGCGGCCGGTGGTGTAGTGCAGTTCATTGCGCACGCGCAGAATCCAGTCATAGCCGCGGCGGGCGCGCTCGAATTCTGTTTTTGAGAGGACTCCCAAACCCACCAGCCCCTCAGCGTCGGGCAACTGCCATGCGCCGCGCGCCAGCCAGTGCATCATGTGATAGTCGCGCTGGCCGCCGGGCGACTCCTTCACGTTGGGCTCTAGTAGAAACACCGTTTCGCCGAGTTTGCCGTAACGCTCGCTTATTTCGAACTGCTTGCGCTCTACGAATTTGCGGGCTTGGCCGGCCCAGTGGCGCGACATAATCGCCAGCAGTTCGTCGCAAAGCTGCTTGCTACCCGTAAGCAACCGCGCGTCGAGCAGGGCATTTTCCGCGGACGCGTCTTCAATGGCAAAACTGAGGCATTGCTGCGCCGTGCGATAGCTGTGACCCACTTTGAGGTTGATGTCCCAGAGCAGATAGACCAGCTCGTGCGCCAGGAATTTGCCAAAAGCGTCGCTCTGCTTATTGTAGAGAATGAGCAGATCCACGTCGGACTCGGGGCACAGCTCGCCACGCCCATAGCCGCCCACCGCGATCACGGCAACGGCCAGTTGAGCGGGGCTTGATTTGGAGTGGTTTGGATAGCGCGCCAGCGCCATGCGATAAGCGTGGATGATGATGGCGTCCACCACCTGCGCGCGAGAGGAAGCCACTTCCCACCCGGTCAAGCCGTAACGATGCAACATGCGCAGGCGGTGCGACTCCATTTTGAGGAAGCCACGCAGCAGGCGCAGCGACTCCTCCGCCGTTGCCTCGGACAGTCCGCCGAGACGTTGTTCGGCCCGTTGCAAAATTTGCTGGAGATCAACCTTCATCGCATTGAGTCGCCATCCCGGCCGGATATTTTGAAATGAGGATGTTAAAAATTTTATTATGGCATACCCCTCGGCCTGTTCGCCGCAGTGCGTCCTTGGTGTCGATAACGGCACCCCACTCCACCGTCGTTATTCGGAGCGCGGCGAACAATCCGTTTTGCCCCAGCAGTTACGTCGATGCGCTCAGAATGACAGCCTGGTGAAGTTGACTCACGGCCCGGATCGGCGATGCGTATCCGTCATGAACCGTTTCCGCTTATAATAAGCAGTTGGAAGTGGCATTCCTTGCGCAGGCACATAACGATGGCGGATACATCACAATACGAGTCGAACGGCGGAGCGAAGAAGATTCTCCTGTTGAAGCCGCGCGGCTTCTGCGCCGGCGTGGTGCGCGCGATCGACATAGTGAATCTGGCGCTGGAGTACTGCGGCGCGCCCATCTACGTCCGCAAGGAAATCGTGCATAACACGCGGGTGGTGGCTGATCTATCAGCCAAGGGAGCCGTGTTTGTTGATTCGCTGGAGGAGGTCCCCAGCGGCGCAATGGTCATTTACAGCGCGCATGGCGTCTCGCCGGAAGTGCGTCAGAGGGCCGTGGAGCGTGAGTTGCGGGTGATTGACGCCACCTGCCCGCTGGTTACCAAGGTGCATCTGGAAGCGATCCGCTTCGCGCGTCAGGGTTACTCGATTCTGTTGATCGGGCACAAGGATCACGACGAAGTGATCGGCACGCTCGGTGAAGCTCCTGATCAAACCCTGCTGGTTAGCTCGGTGGAGGATGTCGCCACTCTCAACCTGCGCGACTCCGAGCGCGTGGCCTATCTTACCCAGACCACGCTCAGTCTGGATGAAGCCAGCGGAATCATCGCCGCGCTGAAGCAGCGTTTCCCGAAGATTGAAGGCCCGCCCGCGCAGGACATCTGCTATGCGACGGAGAATCGCCAGGTAGCGGTGAAGGCTGTGGCCCCGCGCGCCGATCTGCTGCTGGTGGTGGGGTCGCCGAATAGCTCCAATTCCAACCGGCTGGTGGAAGTTGCCGGCAACCTGAACATGCCTGGGCATCTGATTGAAGATCAGAGCGAGATCGACGAGGCTTGGCTGGAAAATACCCGGACCGTGGCCGTAACCGCTGGCGCATCCGCGCCGGAGCATCTGGTCCAGCAGGTCATTCAGCACCTGCGGAGCCGTGGATTTTCCGAGCTGGACGAAGTGGAAATTGTTCCCGAGGACGTCCGCTTCGCGTTGCCACAGGAGTTGATTTTGCTGGCACCGGCGCTAGCGCGACAACCAGTTCAATAAATTATTTGCACTTGTATCGCTGCGCTAGATCGTAGCGCTGAGGATCAACTCCGATGAATCCTCCACCGAACTCCTATACGGACCAACCACTTTCCTCATCGGAAATCACGCCGCGCCGTGGCGGATTTGAACCTGCGCCGCCGGATGTAACCAGCGCGCTCGCAGCAGCCGTGGAGTCCTTGGCGAAGCAGCAGTCGCCCGAAGGCTGGTGGTGTGGCGAGCTGGAGGCCGACAGCTCGCTCGAAGCCGACGCGATCATGCTGGAGCATTATCTCGGAACTCCCGATGCGGAACGCGTCCGCAAGCTGGCCAACTGCATTCGCGAGGAGCAGACGGCGGAGGGCGCATGGTGCCTCTATCCGGGCGGTCAGCCTAACATCAATCTGATCATTAAATCGTATTTCTCGCTGCGCCTGGCGGGAGTTCCGGAGAACGATCCTGCCTTGGTGAAGGCGCGCAAGATTGCGCTCGACCTGGGCGGCGTGGAGGCGGCCAACAGTTTCACGCGCATCTACCTGTGTTTCTTCGGGCAGTATAGCTGGAACGACGTTCCCG
>CAMBEY010000220.1 GCA_945865705.1 Candidatus Sulfopaludibacter sp. SbA3 | reverse complement strand
GACGCCGCTGATCTCGACCATGTCCTTGTTGATGCGGCGCGGCGAGATCTGCACGTTGCGCGTGGCCGTGGTGCCGATCACCAAAAACCGCCCGCCGCGACGGACCATATCGAGGCCTTCTTCAAACGCGCTGGGCGGGCCGGCGGCTTCGATGACGATGTCGGCGCCGCGTCCGCCGGTGAGCTTCTTCACGGTGTCGATACGCTCGCGCGCGTCCTTCATGTCGTCAATGTTGATCACCTGCGCCGCGCCCCACTTCTTCGCCAGGTCCACGCGACGTTGCGGCGCGCCGATGGAGATTACCTGCGAAGCGCCCGCCACCAGCGCCGCCGCCACCGAGTACAGACCCACCGGACCCGTGCCCAGCACGGCGATGGAGGGCTGCACGCCGATGCCGCCGTATTGGTCGAGCCGCTCGAAGGCGTGCATCACCGTGCGCAGCGCGCAGGTCGCCGAGGATACCACCGCCGGGTCAATGTCCGTCGGCGCTTTCACCGGGCGGCAGTCGGGCAGCACGTACGCATAGTCAGCGAAGCCGCCGCACAGGTAGGGATACTTCTCCGCGCTGCGCCAGCCGTTCATGCGCGCGTTGGGGCACAGCGTCGGCTGCCGCGCGATGGTGCAGTAGTAACACTTGCCGCACCATGGATAGGCCCACACGATACGGTCGCCAATGGCCAGCGGCTGATCGGCGGCATCGCGAATCACGCCATCTCCCAGAGCAACAATACGACCGGTCATCTCGTGGCCCATGCCCACGGGCCACTCCGGGACGAGGTCGCCGTGCCAGATATGCACGTCCGTACCGCAGATGGTCGCGGCCTCCACCTTAACCACGATTGCGCCGGGCTCGGGCGGGAGGATTTCTATCTCGCAAATCTCCACCGGCTCCTTGGCCTTGCGCAACACGGCGGCGCGACTTGTTTTGGGTAGCACACTCATGGTGATCCTCTCCCCCGATAATCTCAGAACTGGTCCGGCAGTCCTTCCTGCGAACAGGCGAACGTAGGATTATCTCCGATCCCGCAGCGCGCGCCAAGGGTCATCCTGAAATTGTCAGAGAACTTTACCGTCCGATGGTAAAATGCAGTTGGCTGCTCGCCCCATTCCAGAGACGAATTCCGCACTGGATTGGTCGTCAAAATTATCAGAAGATACCAAAGAATCGGCAGAAGCGGAATTTGCGGAATTTGCGGCAGAGACCAAAGTGCACACTTTCACGGAATTTGCGGAATCGTCAGGAGAATCCACATGCCTAGCCTAGCCGTCAGCACCCTGGAATCCCCCATCGGACGGATCAAAATTTATTGCTCGGACAGCGGTGTGCAGAAACTGGAAATCAGCTGGAACCGTGAAAGTGTGCACTTTGGTGAATTTGGAAAAAACCGCAAATCTGTCAAGCCATCCGGAGCCACCACTCAGGCGAACAAAGGGCGAACCTCGGCGGCCCGCATCGCGGCACTGGCGGCGCGCGAGTTGAAGGAATATTTCGCCGGGCGACGGCGCGACTTTTCCGTTCCTCTGGACATGGCAGGCACCACATTCCAGAAGAAGGTCTGGAAGGCGCTCAACGAAATTCCTTACGGTAAAGTCAGATCCTACGGACAGATCGCGCGCCGCATCGGGAATGCCAAGGCATCGCGCGCGGTGGGCACGGCCAACGGAGCAAATCCCGTGGCGATTATCGTCCCCTGTCATCGAGTGATTGCCGGAGACGGCACGCTGGGAGGATACGGTGGGGGACTCACTAACAAGAGTTACTTACTCACTCTGGAACAGTCAGCGAGTAAGTCATAGTCACTAAGCTGATAAGTTGATCTGACCACTTCTACTGACTCGTTACTCCACTCACTCACTGGTAAAGCCTATAAGTGAGTTTCACCTGCAAAGCCTGATCTCTCACATGCTGCCGGCTATCGAGTACGGCGTCGATCCCACGACGTCCGTCGGTGAACACCACGAACAGATTGCTGTCGCGCGCGTAGATCATGTGAAAGCGCAGTTGCGTGCTGAAGGTATCGTCGAGGCTGTTCCATTGCAGGTAGGCATCGGTGGTCATGCGCGCCGTCAGTGGCACGCTGACGCGAGTGCGCCACAGATGGGCCGCGAACGCGCCTTCGGGCAGAGTGACATCATTTAATTCATACTCGCCTTCCAACAGAAAGTGCGGCGAGGCGCGCCAGACGTTCGTCAAACTGAGCGTAGTGCGCCGCCCGCTCAGCCACGGCCCCGTCTCAAACTGAACGCCCGGCACCAGCGCGCGGCCGGAGAAGCCGGCGAAAGCGGAGTCAAAACGATCCGTGCGGAAGTCGCCGTTCTTCACGATGATGCCCCGGCGCGCATCAATCACGAAGGGCTTGTCGTCCAGGACATGCTCCAGCCCGCTTTCCCACTCCATGCGAATCGAGTCGCCGGACTCAAACTGATTCAAGTAGCCAAATTCGCGCTCACGGCTCTCCAGATTGCCGCGTTGATTGGCGAGATACGAGAAATCCAGGTAGACATCGAGCTTGCGCGACCACCAGCGATTTAAACGAACGCTACGACGAATGAACGCAGTCTGCTGCCGCGCATCGTCGCGCGGGATGAATCCCAGCGCGGGGTTGAAGCCCTTGTCAATGGAAAGCGTGCGCAGCGAAGCCTCCATTAGGTCGGTGTCATAGATGACTGACACGCCGCCGGACTTGCGGTGCTCCACATCGCCTGTGTTATTAGGGGTGCCATTAGGGGTGTCATCAGCGGTGTCATCCACTGCGGCGAAAAATCCTTCCGCGCGCAGGTTGCGCCCTAGCCACACCAAAGCATCCGGACCGAAGGTGAGACTGCGTTGATCGCCATTGGCAACCGAGGTTAGAATGCCGCCCACATACGAGCGCGACCCCAGATTCCAGCGCATCCGGCCCGCGCTGAAGTTCGTGGAAGCAAGCCCCGCGAACTTCTCGGTCTGCGTGGTCAGCACGCCAACGTCGAGCGGGCCGACGCGCCCGCTTAGGCGCGCGCCGCCGAGGATGGGCACCGGCTGGCGGCCGGACAGACCAATGCGTCGGCTGAAAAATATCTCCGCGCCATCGTCCATGCCGAAGTTGAATATCTGCGCGTTCTCCAGAAAAAACTCGCGCTTCTCCGGGAAGCGCAGCGAAGCGCGCGTCAAGTTCACCTGCTCGTCGTCGGCTTCCACCTGCGCGAAGTTGGTGTTGTAGGTGAGGTCGAGCGAGAGCGACGAGGTGAGCGCGTACTTGACGTCGCCGCCAAGTTCGCCCTTGCGCACCGCGTCGCTGCCGGTCGTGCGCGTCCAGCTACCCAGCGTGTAAGGAATAATCTGCAAGTTGCGACGCGGCTCGATGCCGGACATGCCTTCCAGATGACCGAGAAATTCATTGCGGATCAGGGACTGGCCGGCAGGAATGGGCGCCCACGAGGCGGACTCGTTCTTGCGCTTGATGGAGCGCACCACGTTGAAGCCCCACACGTCGCTCGTGCTTTCCGCGCCACCGCCGACGGGAAAGCGCAGGATGCGGAACGGGATGGCCAGCTCGACGCTCCAACCGTTGTTCAACACACGAGTCTTCACATTCCAGACTTCATCCCAGTTCGAGTTCCACAGTTGATTGTCCACCTGCGAATCCTGTTTGGCGCCGAGCGGATTGATGGAGAAGACGTAGCCGCGGCGGTGGTCGTGAAAGGTGTCCACGACGATGCGCACCACGTCGTCCTTCTGCCACACCGAGTCATCGCGGAAGCGGAGTACGTTGCGCACGATGCCTGACGGGTCCGTATCGTGATTCATCACGGCAATGTAGAGATTCTCCTCGTCGCGGAGCACGCGCACTTCAGAACGCTCGGTGGAGGGCTGACCCTCGCGCGGTTCCTGCTGCGTGAATTGATCGATTGCCTGCGCGTCCGCCCAGACGGCATCGGAGAGATCGCCATCGATCACTGGCGCGGTGGGTGCCTGCGCGACGCGATAGCGATAGTTCTCATGCGTGGCCTGTGCCGGCGAGAGTCGCGGCACAACAAGTAGGACAAGCGTTATTAGAACTGCAATCAGAGAAGAGCGGTGCATTCGATTGACCTTTTAACCACTGCTGAATACTTGCGCGATTGTTTCGCGGTATAACACGATTTGAATCACGCCGGGCAAATAGTAAAGCAGATTCCTCGTTACGATGGGGATGACATACCTTGCTGGATTTCAATAACTGTTACAGCTTTACCCGCGGTCGCGGTCCAGAATGCGTTGCCACTCCGGCAGGCCACGGTAGGAAACACCCAAGCCAGATTGGTGCCGAAGATACTCGCTGAGAGCCAGCAGCGGGAAATACAGGCTATAGAGATGGTACTTGAGGTAGAACACTTTGGGGAAGCCGGTGCCGGTGAAGGTCGCGTCCTCCCAGGTGCCGTTCTTCTGTGTGTTCAGAAGATAGCGCACGCCGTGGCGGGCGGACGCGGAGTTGAAATCGCCGGTGGCAAAGATACCCAGCAGCGCCCAGGCGGTCTGTGCGGCGGTGCTGGGTCCGAGGCCACGCAGCTCGGGGCGGTGGTAAGAGTCACAACTTTCGCCCCAGCCGCCATCGGGATTTTGTAGCGAGCGAATCCATTCCGCCGCCAACATGCTGTAGCCCTCGCGCATGTCGATGCCGATGGAGGCCAGCCCGCGTAGCACGAAGCACGTCCCATAGATATAGTTCACACCCCATCGGCCATACCAGCAGCCATCGCTCTCCTGCTCGCGGCGCAGGAACTGAATGGCCCGCTCGGCGGCGGGGAACACCGGGCCGTAACCGAGCGCGCCCAGCATCTCGAGCACGCGGCCGGTGATGTCGGCGGCGCTGGGGTCGAGCATGGCATTGTGATCGGCGTAAGGCACTTGCGTCAGCACCTGCTTGTTGTTGTCCTTGTCGAACGACGACCAGCCGCCATCGCTATTCTGCATGCTCAGCAACCAGGCCAAGCCGCGGCGCATGGATTGCTGCTGGCGGATGGTGTCCTGCGTGCGCACGCGGCTCAGCGCCAGCAACACCATCGCCGTATCGTCCACGTCGG